>NZ_JBHWBW010000237.1:0-11206 GCF_042735675.1 Kitasatospora sp. NPDC059571 | reverse complement strand
GCCAACAACACCGCCGCCCGCGCCTGGTGCGGCGGGGCCGCCCCCACCACCCCCCCCCCCCCGGCCATGGTGTCCGGGTTGCCGGCCCGGCCGACGGCGGCGATCCGGCCCTCCCGGATGCCGATCGAGGTCTTGCGGATGCCCTGGACCGCGTCGATGACCACGACGTTGCTGATCACCACGTCGCAGGTGTCGCGGACGGCCGCGGCCTTGAGGTGCAGGCCGTCACGGGCGGTCTTGCCGAAGCCGACCAGGAACTCGTTGCCCGGTTCCTGGGAGTCGGCCTCGACCCGGATGATCAGCCCGCTGTCGCCGAGCCGGATCCGGTCGCCGGCCCGGGCGCCGTGGACGGCCGCGTACTCGTGCGGCTCGATGGTGCTGCTCAAAGGTGGCTCCTCTGCTCGTCGGTATCGGCGCCCAGGTAGCCGCAGGCGGCGGCGCGGCGCAGCGCCTCGCGCTTCGCGCCGGGTGCGTCCAGCGGCCCGTCGACCAGGCCGGCGAAGCCGATGGCGATCCGGGCGCCGCCGATCGGGACGAGGCCGACCTCGACCGGGGCGCCCGGGTCGAAGCGGACGGTGGAGCCGGCCGGTACGGCGAGGCGGGTGCCGTAGGCGGCGGCGCGGTCGAAGTGCAGGCGCGGGTTGGCCTCGAAGAAGTGGAAGTGCGAGGTCACCGAGACGGGTACCTCGGCGGTGTTGCGGACCGTCAGTGTCCGTGCTGGCTCGGGGACGTACCGGCTGTCGGGGCCGGCGAGGACGGCACCGGGGGCCCGGTCGGAGAGCGTCCCGGTGGCGCCGAAGGGTGCACTGACCACGGCCAGACGGGTGCCGTCCTCGAAGACCGCCTCGACGTTGACCTCGGTGAGGACGTCGACCACGCCCGGCAGGACGTCGTCCGGTCCGAGCACGCCCCGTCCGCGCCGGACGGCCTCGGCGAGGCGCAGGCCGTCCCGGGCCGCCTCGCAGACGGTGTCGGCTATCAGCGCCGTCGCTTCGGGCAGGTTGAGCCGCAGGCCGCGTCCGCGCCGGGCCCGGGCGAGTTCGGCGGCCGTGAAGAGCAGCAGCCGGTCGCGTTCGGTGGGGGTCAGCTGCACGGTCTCAGCCCCCGACGGCCGGAAGGTCGTGGGTGGCGCAGTGGATTCCGCCGCCGCCGGAGGCGATCGTGTCGATCCGCACCGGGACGATCGCGCGGTCGGGGAAGTGCTCCTTCATGACCTGCTGGGCGCGGTCGTCGGCCCGGGTGTCGCCGAACCGGGGCAGGTAGACGCCCTTGCTGCCGATGTAGAAGTTCATGTACGAGGAGACGAAGGCGTCGCCCCGGCCGGTGATCCCGTCCGGGTCCGGCTGCGGCAGTTCGATGACCTCGATCCCCTTGCCGCGCGCGTCGGTCGCGTTCTCGAGGACGGACCTGGCCTGGTCGGCGGAGCGGGACCAGACGTCCGCCGGGGTGCCGGGGTAGGACTTGTCGAGCAGGACGACGCCGGGTGCGACGAAGCGCATCAGGCAGTCGACGTGCGCGTCGGTGATGTCCTCGCCCCTGACGCCGGCGAGCCAGATCACCGTGGTCACGCCGAGGGCCTTCTTCAGCTCGCCCTCGACCTGTTCCCGGCTCATCCCCGGGTTGCGGTTGGCGTTGACGACGGAGCTCTCGGTGAGCACCAGGGTGCCGAGGCCGTCGGTCTCGAAGGAGCCGCCCTCGGCGGTGACCGGGGTCTCGATCCGGTCGATGCCGTACCGCTCCAGCAGGGTGCGGGCGACCTTGCCGTCGTTGCCGTGCTCCTGCTTGTTGCCCCAGCCGCTGAAGTTGAGGTCGACGCCCTTGACCTTGCCGCCCTCCTCGACGAAGAGCGGCACGGTGTCGCGGGCCCACAGGTCGTCGACGGCGAGCGGGATGACCTCGACATCGCCGCCGCATGCCTGCTGCGCCTGTTCCTGCTGCTCGGGCCGGGCCATCAGGACCACCGGCTCGTGCGCCCCGATGGCGGCCGCGAGTCCGGCGATGTCCTTGCGGACGTCGGCCAGTTGGTCGCCCCAGACGTTCTCC
Source organism: Kitasatospora sp. NPDC059571 (assembly GCF_042735675.1). NCBI lineage: Bacteria > Bacillati > Actinomycetota > Actinomycetes > Kitasatosporales > Streptomycetaceae > Kitasatospora > Kitasatospora sp. NPDC059571. The sequence continues at coordinate 9,163 of NZ_JBHWBW010000237.1, read as the reverse complement.
GAGGCGGGCCAGGCCATGAAGGTGCGGGTGTGCTTCTCCCACTCCGCACCGAGGCGGCGCCCGGTGCCGCCGCCGGCGCCCGGTGCCGGGGCGCCGGCATCGGCCGGGTCGTCGGAGCCGGTACAGGCGGTCAGGCCGAGGGCGAGCACGCCGGCGCCCGCGAGGGAGCGGAGCATCGTGCGGCGGGACGGGGCGGACGGTGGCACAGGGGTCCTCCGGTGCAGGGCGATGGTGGTCGGGGGTGCCGCAGCCGGACCGTGGCCCGGGCCGTGGCCGGCGGCGCGGGGTCAGGGCAGCGGCTCGTGCATGGTGGAGCAGTGGATGCCGCCGCCTCCGGCCATCAGGCGGTCGACGTCGAGCTGGACGACCTCGCGCCCGGGGAAGGCGGCGGCGAGCGTCTGCCGGGCGGCCTCGTCCTTGGCCCGGTCCCCGAACTGCGCGGTGATCACGGCGCCGTTGACGAGGTGGAGGTTGAGGTAGGAGTCGACGAACGTCGAGCTCCCGGAGCGGACGGTGTCCGGGCCGTCGACCCGGATCACCTGGAGCCGCCGGCCGCGCGCGTCGGTCGCCCGGGAGAGGATCGCGAACTGCTCGCGGGCGTCGCGCGCCCAGACGTCGTCGCGGTCCTGCGGCGGCAGTTGGACCATCACCACGCCGGGTCGGACGAACCGGGAGGTGACGTCCACGTGGTCGTCGGTGATGTCCTTGCCCCGCAGGCCCGGCAGCCAGATCATCGTGTCCGCGCCGTACGCGTCGAGGACGGCGGCCTCGATCTCGTCGCGGCTCATGCCCCGGTTGCGGTTCTTGTTGACCAGGCTGCTCTCGGTGGCCATCACCGTGCCGTCGCCGTCGGTCTCCACGGCTCCGCCCTCGCCGACGAGGTCCGCGCAGGTCAGCCGCAGGCCGCGCCGCCGGGCGACGAGCTCGGCGACCCGGGCGTCGTCGCGGTGGACCTGCTTGTTGCCCCAGCCGTTGAAGTTCAGGCAGACCGCGTCCAGTCCGCCGCGTCCGTCGCGGCGGAAGACCGGGGCGATGTCGCGCATCCACAGGTCGTCGGTGGGGATCTCGGTGGTCACCTCGACGCCCGCCCCGCAGAGGCTGCGGGCCTGCCGGGCGCTGTAGTCGTCGGGAACGCACACGACCACCGGCTCGTACCCGGCGACGGTCCGCGCGATCAGTGCGATGTCCTCCTGCACACCGGACAGCTGCCGTCCCCACACCGACCTGCGCGAGGGCCACGACATCCAGGTACGGGCGTGCGGGACGTCGTCCGCCGGGACCCACGGCCGTACGCCGCGCGGTCCCGGCGCGGCGGACGCCGGGGCCGCCGCGAGGGCCCGCGCACCGAACGCGAGGCCCGCCGCGCCGAGAACGGCCGCGCCCAGCACGCGACGGCGGGAGGGCAGCGCCCCGAGCAGGCGGTCGGCGAGCGAGCGCTCGTCGCGGTGTCCGGTCATGGGATCTCCAGATCAAGTGTCACTGCGCCGGCTGCTCGCCGCCTCCGCGGGCGGCAGCCCGGGCCGGGAGGCCGGGGAACCGGTCGGGCGGATGCCCGACGTCCGGGCCGGGCGGGAGCGCATCGGGCGGTCGCGGTCTCTGCCGATGGCCTCAGCGTCGCACTGACTGAAAAATCAGTCAAGTTCCCGGAGACATCGCGGCGCGAGTGCCCCGGACAACAAGAGCGCCCGGGCCGCCGACATCGGTCAGCAGCCCGGGCGCACGGCGCCGGCCGACTCAGCCGCCGAGCCGCGCCACCTCCACGTCGATCGCCTCGGCCATCAGCGCGCGGGCGTGGGCGAGCGGGAGGCTGCCGCTGAGCCACCGGACGCTCAGGCCCTCCACCAGCGCGGTCAGCCGCTCCGCCGCCGAGGCCAGCGCGGTGGCCGGGGTCATCGGCCGGATCCGGCCCAGCAGCTCGGCGACCTCCTGCACCCACACCAGGGTCGCCCTGGCGAGGTCCTCGCGCAGGGCCTCCTCGAAGACCGCGCTCGCGCGCAGCTCCCCCCAGGCGGTGCTGTTCTCCCGCACCTGCGCCGAGTCCTGGAACTCCAGCAGCAGCGTCCGGTCGAGCTCCTCGCGCGGCGTGAGCGGCGGCGCGTCCGGATCACGCTCCGTGGTGTAGCTCCCCGCCCGGTCGTTGATGAACTCGAGCGTCTGGCGGAGGATCCCGGTGCGGTCCTTGAAGTGGTAGTAGATCAGTGCGGTGGAGACGCCGGCTTCGGCGGCGAGCTCCTCGACCCGCAGGCCTCGGACACCGCGGCGGGCGATCACCCGCGCGGCGGCTTCCAGGATTGATGTTCTGCGACTGGCCACGGTGCACCACCCTACTCGGCCCTCTGCACCGCGATCCGCCCGACTGTCTGATCGTTTCGTCAGAACCCTGCGACTCTCCACGACCTCATGCTGCTTGGGGCCATTCGCACCCGTACGGATCGTCGGACACCGGCAGGCCCACTCATTCCGCCGCCCGGAGCAGGGGAAGCGGTCGAGAATCCTGAATATATCTATAAAATGCCTCGCACCCTCACCGCCACGGAACCCTCCGACGGGCGACCGGGCCGAGAGAGCGTCCGATGCACGCACACCGCCCCAGCCCGGCACCCGCCCCACCTTCAGGCCGCGTTGGACCGCGCAGATGCATCCGGAACTCGGCGACGTCCGGCATGCCGGCCCGGGTGAAGTCGGCGGTCACCGCCATGAACGGCCGGTCCGGATCGGCCGTGACGGTCGGCTGTATCGGGCCGTCGGTGCCGAGTCCGGCGCCCACGCGCCGGTCGGCGAGCACGGTGAGCGCGGCGGCGGTGGCGTGGTCACAGGTCTTCCCGCGGGTCCGAGCCGCCCTGTTCGATCTGGTGGATGAGCCGCTTCAGTTGGCGGACTTCGTCCCGGAGGGCCTGGGTGCCGGCGGGGGTGAGGGTGAGCCAGGTGCGGGCGCGTCTGCCCTCGTAGCCCTTCTCGATGTCGATCAGTCCGGCCTTCTCCAGCGTGGCCAGGTGCTGACTGAGGTTTCCGGCGGTGAGGCCGAGCGTCCTCCGGAGGAAGCCGAACTCGACACGGCGGGCCTGGTGGGCGACGGTGAGAATGCCGAGGCGGACCCGCTGGTGGACGACGTCGTCCAGGCCGTTGACGGGGTGCTGGTCGGTCTGCTCGCTCATGAGCGGGCGCGCTTGGCGGGCAGCTCGGCCAGGCCGAAGCCGAGGGCGCCGAGCAGGAGGAGGATGCCCTGGACGCCGTAATGGGGCAGGGACGACCACGGCGAGGTGTACGGGAGCCCGGCCCAGCCGTCGGTGAGCGGAACCAGAGCGATGGCCAGGTACACGGCGGTGAGCAGCAGCAGGGCGCGGCTGCGTTCCACCCAGCACAGCACGAGCAATGGCAACCCGATGGTTGTGGCGTTCCCGATGAGGTGGTGGAGGAGCACCCCCGCCCTTGAGGCGGGGTCGAGGTGCAGGCCCCAGAGGTCGAGCGGCCGGCCTGGCTTCGGCATCCCGTGGCGGATGGCCCAGAGCGTGGTGGCGGTCACCAGGCCGCCGAGGACGATCCCGGTGAGGATGTAGGGCCGGACCGGGGTGTCCACGCCGCGGTTGCGGGAGCGGCGGATGTAGAAGAACGCCGTCGCGGCGTAGGCCAGGGCCAGCCCCACGGGCCAGTAGAGCGGCGAGCCCTGGGTGACCGCAGTGCATCCGGTGCCTGCCGCGGGGTCACCGGCGAGGCAGGGAACGGACTCGATCCTGAAGGTGAGACGACTCGCCACGATTGCGCCCAGCGTGAGCACGCCGAACAGCAGGAGGGGGAACCAGGCGCCGCGCTGGGCGGCACGGACCCGCCGGGTCAGGTCACCGAGGCCGGCGAGGAGTTCATGAGGCGTGCCCGGCGAGGACATCGATGCATCTGTCATGCAGTCAGCTTTGCATTGCAAACCAGTTCTTGCAAGAGACCTCCATGACCGCCGCGACGGCAGGGGCTCGGACCGAGCAGGAGTCCGCACGGCGCGAGGAGCACAGCCATGACCCGCATCGTGGGCCGGAGGCCGACCAGGTCGCCGAGGAGTGATCCGAGGGGCACGGTGCTCCGGTTGACGACGAACGCCACCGCGTCGATCAGCGGGCCGCTGTCATCTCACCCACAAGGGGGCCCTGGCCGGGCATTTCTTCCGTCAGCGGTGGTTGTGGCGCGCCCCGGTCCCGCTGCCGGCACGGCGCCTCACAGCCGCCGGACGCGCAGCACGCCGGTCAGCATCGGCAGCGTGAACTCGCCGTGGGCGGTCTCCGGGCGCTCGCCGAGGAAGGCGCGGATCCGGCCCAGTGCGGCTGCCCTTTCCCGTTCCGGCAGGACCAGCACTCCCGCGCGCGTCGCCAGGGTCGCCACGAGCGAGTCGGCGGTGCGGCGCTGCCCGTGTGCGAACTCGGCCTGCTCGGGCGAGCCGAACCGGGCGGGGGCCGCGCCGGTCCTCGGCAGGTGCGCACCGGCCGTCGCGGCGCGCCAGGCGGCGGGCGTGTCCCGCGGGCCGACGGCCGCGCTCCCACCGACCCGGGCGAGCCCGGACACCCACTCGACCCCGTCGTCCATGAGGTTCCACAGGCCGGCCAGGACGCCGCCCGGGGCAAGGACCCGGGCGATCTCCGGCCCCGCGACGGCCATGTCGAACCAGTGCATGGCGTTGCCGGCCAGCACCGCATCGACCGAGGCATCCGGCAGCGGAATCGCCTCGGCACTGCCCGACAGCGCACGGACACCCGGCAGCGCACCGCGCAGCTCCGAGAGCATCGCCGGGTCGGGCTCGACCGCGATGACGTCGGCTCCCAGCGCGGCCAGCCCAGCGGTCAACTTGCCGGTCCCGGCCACGAGGTCGAGCACCCGCGGGCCCGGCGCCGGTTCGAGTGCCCACTCCACCGCGGCCTGCGCGTAGTCGGGACGGTGCTCGGCGTACGCGCCCGCCGCTGCGCCGAACGAGGAGGCGTGCAGAAGCCGTTCATCCTGATCCACGCGGCCACGCCAGCGGCGCGGCCCGCGGTCCACTACCCCGCCGCCGACGGCGGTACGGGATCCGCTCATCGCGCGCCGGGCACGGTCGGGAGCCGGGGAAACGGGTCCGGGATCCGGGACGCGGGATCCGGTGCGCTCCGGCCCGCCCGGGCCGCGGGACTACGGTGCAGTGGCGCCTCCGCCGACGCTGATCAGTCCGCTCTCGTAGGCGGCCACCACCGCCTGGGCCCGGTCGCGGAGGTCGAGCTTGCCGAGGATGCGGGCGACGTGCGTCTTCACGGTCGCCTCCGACAGCTGGAGCCGGGCCGCGAGTTCGGCATTGCTGAGCCCCCGGCCGAGCAGGGTCATGACCTCCAGTTCGCGCGGGGTCAGCGCGGAGAGGGAGCGGTGCAGTTCCGCCGTTCCGGGGTCCCGCCGGGCGAAGCGTTCGACCAGGCGCCGGGTGATGGCCGGGGCCAGCAGCGCGTCGCCGGTGCGTACCAGGCGGACGGCGGCGGTGAGGTGCTCCGGGCTGACGTCCTTCAGCAGGAAGCCGCTCGCCCCGGCGGCGAGTGCGGCATAGACGTAGTGGTCCAGGTCGAAGGTGGTCAGGATGATCACCCGGGGGCCGCCGGCGGTGCCCGTGACGATCCGTCGGGTGGCCTCCAGTCCGTCCGTCTCCGGCATCCGGATGTCCATCAGCACCACGTCGGGCCGGGTGCGGCGGACGGCCTCGACCGCCTCGGTGCCGTTGGTGGCCTCGGCGACGACCTCGATGCCCTCGGACATCAGGATCAGCCGGAACCCGGTGCGCACCAGGGTCTGGTCGTCGGCCAGCACGACGCGCAGCGGCTCGGTCACGCTTCCTCCAGGGGGATCAGTGCGCGGACCCGGTAGCCGCCGCGCGGGCGCGGTCCGGTCTCCAGGGTGCCGCCGTGGACGGCGAGGCGTTCGCGCAGGCCGATCAGCCCGCGCCCGCTGCCGGAGGCCGCGGCGGCACCGGGACGGCCCCCAGTGTCGGCGATCTCCACGCGGAGCCGCTCCGCGGCGTACTCGACCTGTACCTCGACCTGCACCTGGCCGCTCGCTCCGCCCGCATGCTTGATCACGTTGGTCAGCGCCTCCTGCACCACGCGGTAGGCGGCGAGTTGGACCCCGGGCGGCACCGTTCGCGGTTGCCCCAGCAGGGTGAGTTCGACCGGCAGCCCGGCCTGCCGGACCCCGTCGACGAGGGTGTCCAGCCGGTCCAGTCCGGGCTGGGGGGTCAGGTCGGCCCCGGTGTCGGGGTCGTCGGAGTCCATGGTCAGCAGGCCCATCACCTGGCGCAGTTCGGTCATCGCGGCCCGGCCGCCGCTCTCGACGGCGAGCAGCGCCTCGCGGGCGAGGGCGGGGTCCATGTCCATGATCTTGCGGGCGGCACCCGCCTGAATGACCATCACCCCGACATTGTGAGTCACCACGTCGTGCAAGTCGCGTGCGATCCTGGCCCGTTCGTGTTCGACGGCGCGGTTCAGCGCCTCGAACTGCTCGCGCTCCATGGCCGCCAGGCGCTCCCGCTGCTGGTCGACCCGGCGCCGCCACTGCCGGATCTCGTACCCCACCGCGAGCACCGGGACCAGCACCAGCAGTGCGACCACGCCGTTCGGGAACTCCGGCAGCTTCGCCGCGGACCATAGGAGCACCAGCACCGCCGCGGCCACCGGCAGGGAGGCCAGGGTCGGCACCCGGCGGACGCCGTGCACGGCGGCGCTGTGGATCGCGACCAGGCAGACCACCCCGTCCCAGTACGCGAGGTCGCCGGACGGCCGGCCGGCCGACAGGGCGAGGGCCGGCACCACCCACAGCACCGCCACCGGGAAGCGGCGGCGCAGGACCAGCGGCAGCGGCGCGAGCGCCACCAGGAGCAGGGGCCCCAGCCAGTCGACCGGACCGGCGGTGATCGAGACGTACCGGACACCGACCAGCGCGAGGACCAGTGCCAGCGCCGCATCGAACCAGAGGCCGCCGCGGGTGCCCGGGCGGGGTGGGAGCAGGTTCATCACGGACCCGATTGTGGCCGACCGCCCTCGTCCGGGACATCCTCCTCGGTGATCACCGCCCTCCACCTCCCGGATACATCGCAAGGATGACCCCGGGCGGCATGGTCCCGGCACGGTACGCGATGTGCCCCGCCGGGGCGACGCGCCGATCGGGCCCTCGGCGCCAGGCTTCACACCGTCACGACGACACGTCCAAGCGGACCGAGGGAGAGCACGGATGAGTCAGCCCGTCATCGAGTTGAGCGATGTCAGCCGCAGGTACGACGAGGGGCCGCCGGCCCTGGACGCGGTGTCCCTGACCGTGGCGGCCGGGGAGTCGGTGGCGATCCTCGGCCCCTCGGGCAGCGGCAAGTCCACCCTGCTCAACCTCGTCGCCGGCCTGGACCGGCCCAGTGCCGGCACGGTCACCGTGGACGGCGTCCGCGTGGACCGGCTGGGTGAGGCGGGTGCGGCCCGCTTCCGCCGGGCCAAGGTCGGGATGGTGTTCCAGTTCTTCAACCTGCTGGACGACCTGACGGTGACCGAGAACGTGCTGCTCCCGGCCGAGTTGGCGGGCGTGGACCGCGCCGAGGCGCGTCGCCGCTCGGCGGAGCTGCTCGACGTGCTGGGGATCGCCCGCCATGCCCGCGCCCACCCGGCCCGGCTCTCCGGGGGCGAGCGCCAGCGCGTGGCGGTGGCCCGGGCCCTGATGAACCGGCCCGCCCTGCTGCTGGCGGACGAGCCGACCGGTGCACTGGACTCCGCCGCGGGCGAGGACGTCAGGCGCCTGATCACGGAGCTGAACGCGGACGGCCAGACCATCGTCACCGTCACCCACGACCTGACGCTGGCGCGCGCCTGCGCGAGCCGTACGGTCACCCTCGTGGACGGCCGGATCGCCGCCGACACCCGGACGGAGGCCGTCCGATGAGGGGGGTCGGGCGGGTGGTCCGGGCGGGTGTGCGCCGCCGGCGGGTCCAGACGGCGGTGATCCTGATGGCCACGCTGATCGCGGTGACGGCGTCCGTCCTCGGCGGCTCCCTGCTGGTCGCCTCCAACGCACCGTTCGACCACGCCTTCGCCGCCCAGCGCGGCGCCCAGCTGACGGTCGACCTCGACCCGGCCCGGGCCGACGCGGCTCGGGCCGCCGGGACCGCCCGGGCCGCGGGCGTCACCGCCGCCGCGGGCCCGTTCCGGACGGCGACGGTGAACCCGCAGGGCGGTGCGGAGCTCGGCCTGCCGGCCGGCCTGTCACTGCCGCCGCTGCAGGTCGTCGGACGTGCCGACCCGGGCGGCCGGGTCGACCGCATCACGCTGCTGCGGGGCAGCTGGCCGTCCGGCCCGGGCCAGGTCGTGCTGTCCGTCGACTACGACAGCCCGGTCCAGGACCTGGGCGCCACCCTGCACGTGCCGGGGCTGCCCGGCGACCCCTCGCTGACCGTCGTCGGCTTCGCCCGCTCGGTCGGCCGCAGCGGCGACGCCTGGGTGACACCGGCCGGGATCGCCGCGCTGACCGCTCCCGGCGCCACCGGCGGCTACCGGATGCTCTACCGTTTCGCCGCCGCGGACACGGAGGCGCGGATCGCCGCCGACCGGGCCGCCGTCACGGCGGCGGCACCCGCCGGCGCCGTGCGCGGCGTGCAGTCCTGGCTCACCGTCAAGCAGGGCTCGGACCGCAACACGGCACTGTTCGTGCCCCTGCTCGTCGCCTTCGGGCTGCTCGGCGTCCTGATGTCGGTGCTGATCGTCGGGGTGGTCGTCGCCGGGGCGGTCGGTACGGCGACCCGGCGGATCGGCATCCTCAAGGCCGTCGGCTTCACCCCTGCCCTGGTGGTGCGCTCCTATCTGGGCCAGGCCCTGCTCCCGGCGTCGGTCGGCACCGCGCTGGGCGTCGTCGCGGGCAACGCCCTGGCCGTGCCGGTGCTCTCCGCCGCCGCACAGGTCTACGGCACCACCTCGGTCGTCGTCGCCCCGTGGGTCGACCTGGCGGTGGTCGCCGGTGCGCTCGGCCTGGTGACCGCCACCGCGTGGACGGCCGCCCTGCGGGCCGGCCGGTTGCGCACCGTCGACGCGCTGGCCGTCGGCCGGGCCGCCCGCGGCGGCCCCGGGAACCGCGCCACCCGGGCGGCGGCCCGACTCCCGCTCCCCCGGCCGGTCGGCCTCGGTCTGGCGCTGCCGTT
>NZ_JBHWBW010000236.1:0-11669 GCF_042735675.1 Kitasatospora sp. NPDC059571 | reverse complement strand
GCTGGCAGCGGCCTGATAGCCACACCCAGCGCCCCTGGGCGACCCAACCTTACGAATGGCTCGATCAACCCGACTCAGAAGGTAGAGCGGCCTGAACGGGGCTGCCCCGGCGGTGTGGGCGCCGGGGCCGCCCCGTCGGGCGGGGCCGGCGTGCCGTCAGGGCACGATCCGGCCGGTCACCTCGCCGAAGCCGATCCGGGTGCCGTCCGGGCCGGGGGCGGTGGCGGTGATGGCGACCTCGTCGCCGTTCTCCAGGAAGGTCCGCTCGGTGCCGTCGGCGAGCTTGATCGGGTGCTCGCCGTTCCAGGTGAGCTCGATCAGGGCGCCGCGGGTCTCCGGCTCCGGGCCGCTGACGGTGCCCGAGGCGAAGAGGTCGCCGGTGCGCAGCGCGGCGCCGTTGACCGTCATGTGGGCCAGCTGCTGGGCCGCGGTCCAGTACATGGTGGCGAACGGCGGCCGGGAGACCGGGTGGCCGTTGAGCGAGACCTCCATGGCCAGGTCGAGGCCCCACGGCTCGCTGCTGCGGTCGTCGAGGTAGGCGAGCGGCTCGACGTCCCGCACCGGCGGTGCGACCCGGGCGTGCTCCAGCGCGTCCAGCGGCACCACCCAGGGCGAGACCGAGGTGGCGAACGACTTGCCGAGGAACGGGCCGAGCGGCACGTACTCCCAGGCCTGGATGTCGCGCGCGGACCAGTCGTTCAGCAGGCAGACGCCGAAGACGTGCTCCCGGAAGCCGCCCATCGGCACGGTGGTGCCGAGGGCGCTCGGGGTGCCGACCACGAAGCCGACCTCGGCCTCGATGTCGAGCCGCCGGGTCGGGCCGAAGGACGGCAGCGGCTCGGTCGGCGCCTTGCGCTGGCCGTGCGGCCGGACGATCGGCGTACCGGAGACCACCACCGTGCCGGCCCGGCCGTGGTAGCCGATCGGCAGGTGCTTCCAGTTCGGGGTGAGCGGCTCGGAGCCCGGCCGGAAGATCCGGCCCAGGTTGGTCGCGTGGTGCTCGGAGGCGTAGAAGTCGACGTAGTCGGCGACCTCGAACGGCAGGTGAAGCTCCACCTCGGCCAGCGGCAGCAGGCAGGGCGCCACCACCGGGCGGTGCGCCTCGTCGGTGAGCCACTCGGTGAGCGCCGCGCGGACCTCGCGCCAGGTCGGGCGCCCGGCCGCCATCAGCGGGTTGAGCGTGTCGGCGTCGAGCAGCACGGAGGGCGCGCCGGCCGCGCGGGCCGCGGCGCCGGCGTCCAGCACCGAGTCGCCGATCCGGACGCCGATCCGGCGCCGGCCGGGCTGGTCGGCGGCGGTGAAGACGCCGTACGGCAGGTTGTGGACGCCGTACGGGGAGTCCTGCGGGATGGCGAGCCAGGTCAACGGTCCTCCTGGGGTGTGCGGAGCAGGCCGAGGTCGGCCAGGTCGGCGAGCGGTTCGGCGATGCTGCAGGTGCCGAAGGAGGTGAACGACGTGCGGATCCGCTCGATCTGCCGCCCGGTCAGGCCGATGACGGCCCCCGACAGTACCGTCCCCGACCGCTCGGCGAGGATCTCCGCGACCGCGGCCCGGTCGCTGCCGGCCTCGGCGGCCAGCAGCACGTTCAGGAAGCCGTGGTGGTCGAAGCCGGTCGCCGGGTCGGTGTGCCGGACGGCGTGGTGCAGCCCGGCGGTGCACTTGTACGGCACCGAGCGCTCGGCGCAGCCGGCCAGGAAGGCGGCCAGCTCGGCGGTGGACGGGAAGGCCTCCGCCGCGAGCCCGCCGGTGCGGTACTTGGCGCGGTACGGGGTGCCGGCGAGCGCGTCCAGGGACTTCTCCGGGGCGCCGTCGCGCGGCAGTTCGACCGCCGCGGTGACGCCGGCCGGCAGTGCCCCGGCCAGTTCGGCGACGGTGGCCGCCACGTCCGCGGCCGCGATCTCGACGCTCACCACGTCGAGGGCGGCCGCCGCGGACAGGGCGGCGGCCGGGCCCGCGCTGCCCCCCGGCAGCACCAGCCCGACCGGGATCCCGGGGCCGACCTCCGCCAGCTCGGCCACCAGGCCGGGCCCGCACAGGAAGGGCCCGACCGCGTCCGCGTACCAGGCGGAGCGGTGGCCGAGGTGCGCGGGCACCGCCCGGCGCAGCGGCAGGTCGCCGGGCGGGAAGACCGCCGCGTCGTCGAACAGGCCGCGGAACAGCTCGGGAACGCTCACCGGCCCGGCCCCCGTCCGCCCGACCACGTCCAGGCGTAGCCCGCGTCCTCGGAGGCGGTGCCGCCCTCGCCGAGCTCCAGCGGGCGGAAGGTGTCGACCATGACGGCGAGCTCGTCGAAGAACTCGGCGCCGATCGAGCGCTCGTAGGCGCCCGGCTGCGGGCCGTGGGTGTGCCCGCCGGGGTGCAGCGAGATCGAGCCCTGCCCGATCCCGGAGCCCTTGCGCGCCTCGTAGTTGCCGCCGCAGTAGAACATGACCTCGTCGCTGTCCACGTTGGCGTGGTAGTACGGCACCGGGATCGACAGCGGGTGGTAGTCGACCTTGCGGGGCACGAAGTTGCAGATGACGAAGTTGTTGCCCTCGAAGACCTGGTGGGCCGGCGGGGGCTGGTGGATCCGGCCGGTGATCGGCTCGAAGTCGGCGATGTTGAAGGCGTACGGGTAGAGGCAGCCGTCCCAGCCGACCACGTCGAACGGGTGGTGCGGCACCGTGTAGCGGGTGCCGACCACGCCGTTCGTCCCGCGGTGCTTGACCAGTACGTCCACGTCGGTGCCCTCGACCAGCAGCGGACCGGCCGGCCCGCGCAGGTCGCGCTCGCAGTACGGCGCGTGCTCCAGCAGCTGGCCGAACCGCGACAGGTACCGCTTGGGCGGGGTGATGTGGCTGTTGGCCTCGATGCAGTACACCCGCAGCGGCGCCTCGCCGGTGGGCACCCAGCGGTGCGTGGTCGCCCGCGGGATGATCACGTAGTCGCCCTGGACGGCGTCGATCGTGCCGAACACCGTCTCCACGGTGGCCGTGCCCGACTCGACGTAGACGCACTCGTCGCCGAGCCCGTTGCGGTAGAGCTCGCTCGGGGCCCCGGCGACGGCGTACGAGATCCGCACGTCGGCGTTGCCGAGCACCAGGCGCCGCCCGGTGACCGCGTCGACGCCCTTCCACTCCTCGCCGAAGAGCTGGTGCAGCTTCAGGTGGCGGGGGATCAGCGGCAGGTTCGGCACGGTGGCCTGGCTGGGCAGCTCCCACGGCCGGGCGTCCACGATCGCCGAAGGGATGCCCCGGTGGTAGAGCAGCGAGGAGTCGGAGGTGAAGCCCTCCTCGCCCATCAGCTCTTCGTAGTACAGCCCGCCCTCGGGGGTGCGGTGCTGGGTGTGCCGCTTGGGCGGGATGTCGCCCAGCTGCCGGTAGTGCGCCATGGTGTCCCGGTCTCCCTCGTGGGTCTCAGAGGTTTCCGCGCCGCTCCTGCTCGCGCTCGATGGCCTCGAAGAGCGCCTTGAAGTTGCCCTTGCCGAAGCCCAGCGAACCGTGCCGCTCGATGAACTCGTAGAAGACGGTCGGCCGGTCGCCGATCGGCTTGGTGAAGATCTGCAGCAGGTAGCCGTCCTCGTCGCGGTCCACCAGGATGCCGCGCGACTTCAGCTCCTCGATCGGGACGCGGACCTTGCCGATCCGCTCGCGCAGCGCGGGGTCGTCGTAGTAGGAGTCCGGGGTGTTGAGGAACTCCACGCCGCGCGAGCGCAGCACGTCGACGGTGGTGAGGATGTCGTTGGTGGCGAGTGCCATGTGCTGGCAGCCGGCGCCGGTGTAGAACTCGAGGTATTCGTCGATCTGCGACTTCTTCTTGGCGATCGCCGGCTCGTTCAGCGGGAACTTCACCCGGTGGTTGCCGCTGGCGACGACCTTGGACATCAGTGCGGAGTACTCGGTGGCGATGTCGTCGCCGACGAACTCGGCCATGTTCACGAAGCCCATGACCCGGTTGTAGAACGAGACCCACTCGTCCATCCTGCCGAGCTCGACGTTGCCGACCGCGTGGTCGAGCGCCTGGAACAGCCGCTTGGGGGCGCCCTCGGGGCGGACGACCGTGGACTGCCTGGCGACGTAGCCGGGCAGGTAGGGGCCGCGGTAGCGGGAGCGGTCGATCAGGGTGTGCCGGGTCTCGCCGTAGGTGGCGATGGCGGCGCGGCGCACGGTGCCGTTCTCGTCGGAGACGTCGTTCGGCTCCTCCAGGATCGTGGCGCCCTGGGCGCGGGCGTGCGCGATGCACTTGTCGACGTCCGGCACCTCCAGCGCCAGGTCGACCACGCCGTCGCCGTGCCGGCGGTGGTGGTCGAGCAGCGGGCTGTCCGGGGAGACACCGCCCTTGATCACGAAGCGGCAGGAGCCTGAGCGCAGCACGAACGCCTTGCGGTCGCGGCGGCCGGTCTCCGGGCCGGAGTAGGCGACCAGCTCCATGCCGAAGACGGCCTGGTAGAACTGCGCGGTCTGGGTGGCGTTGCCGACGACGAAGACCACCGCGTCCTGGGCGGTGACCGGGAAGGGGTCGCCCGCCGCATCGTGCTCGACCAGGCCGACGAGGGTGCGCAGCTGCTCGGCGTCGAGGCCGGCCTCCAGCTCCTCGGGCGTGAGTTCCAGGGCGTTGGCGGTCATCGGTGCTCCTCCGCGTTGAGGTTCTCCGCACCGCGCGGGGTCAGGGCGGTTGCGGTTGCGCCGAGCTTGCCCCCGGTCGGGGGGCTGGGCAACAGGTCCGTTTTCCACTGATCAATGTGTACAAGATGAGCAGGTGGGGGGCGTCGGGGCTGATCACATTGACCAGTCGGAGGCCGCCTTTCCCAGGTGGCGCGCGAACCACTCGCCGGCGAGCCGTGCGACCTCCTCCAGCGTGCCCGGTTCCTCGAAGAGGTGCCCGGCGTGCGGGACGACCGCCAGCTCGCCGGTTGCGCCGAGGGCGGCCAGGGCGACCCGGTTCAGCTCCAGCACCACCGGGTCGGCGCCGCCGACGATCAGCAGGGTCGGTGCGGTGACCGCGGCCAGCCTCGGCGCGGCCAGGTCGGGGCGGCCGCCGCGGGAGACCACGGCGGCGACCCGGACGTCCGGCTCGGTCGCCGCCCACAGTGCTGCGGCGGCGCCGGTGCTGGCCCCGAAGTACCCGATCGGCAGTCCTGCGCACTCCGGTCGGGCCGCCGCCGAACGGGTGGCCGAGGCCAGCCGCGCGCCGAGCAGGGCCGGGTCGAAGACCTTGGCCCGGTCGGGCTCCTCCTCGGCCGTGAGCAGGTCGAACAGCAGGGTGCCGAGTCCGGCGTGGTGCAGTTCGCCGGCCACGTACCGGTTCCGCGGGCTGTGCCGGCTGCTGCCGCTGCCGTGCGCGAACAGCACCAGGCCGACCGCGCCGGCCGGCACCGACAGCAGCCCGGGCAGCCGGAGGCCGCCCGCCTCCACCTCGGTCTCCCGGGTGTCCCGGCCGGTGGCGGCGGCGGGTGGCGCCGCCGCGTCCAGCAGCCGCTCCACCTCCTCGTCGGAGGTCTGTGAGAAGTCCGTGTAGAACTCACCGATCGCCCAGAACCGCGCCGGGGTGAGCGGGCAGACCAGCTCGTCCGCGTCGCCGCCCAGCCGCTCGGCCCAGTCGGCCGGCGCGACCGGGACGGCCAGCACCACCCGGGCGGCGCCGCGGGCGCGCACGATCCGGCAGGCGGCGAGCGCGGTGGAGCCGGTCGCCACCCCGTCGTCGACCACCACGACCGTCCGGCCGGCCAGCGGCACCGGCGCCCGTCCGCGCCGGTAGCGCCCGGCCCGGCGCTCCAGCTCGGCCCGCTCGGCCCGCTCGACGTCCGCGAGCTGCCGGGCGGTGACCCGGGCGTCGTGCATCACCGCGTCGTTGAGCACCCGGGCGCCGTCCTCGCCGATCGCGCCCATGCCGAGCTCGGGCTGGAACGGCACGCCCAGCTTGCGGATGACGCAGATGTCCAGCGGTGCGCCGAGCGCCCGGGCGACCTCGGCCGCGACGGGCACACCGCCGCGCGGCAGGGCGACCACCACCGGGTCCGCGCCCCGCCACCGCTCCAGTTCGGCCGCCAGCCGGCGGCCCGCCTCCACACGGTCGCGGTAGTACATGGCGAGCTCCTCCACGGACGGCTGAGCCTCCCCCGTCCACCGTACGTCCGCGGCGCGCCCGGCCCCGTCCCCGGAGCCGGGCGGTGTTACGGGAGCTTGGCCGCGAGGACGTCGACCCGGCGGATCTCGGGCGGGGCGGCGAGCAGGCGCGGGGCGGCCTCCATCAGGGCGGCTGCGATCGCGCCCTGGAGGTGCGCGGTGCGGCCCTGCTCGTCGTCGAAGGTGTCGTAGATGCCGAACACGGTCTCGCTCTCGCGGAACGCGAACCAGGTCCGGGTGCCGGCCTCCTGCTGGGCCAGCGGCAGGGCGCCGGCCAGCAGGGCGGCCACCTCGGCCGCGTGCTCCGGCGCGGCCTCGATCCGGGCGAGCAGTCCGACGCTGGGCATGGTGGTACCTCCGGGGTGGGTAGCGGGTGGTCGGGCGGGGTCAGGCGTGCAGTGCGAAGTCCTCCAGCGAGACGGTGGTCTCGCCGCTCTCGGTCCGGTACCGCACGCAGTACTGCCGCGGGTACCAGCCGGGCTTCTGCCAGGCGGCCGGCTGCTTGACCGCCCGGCACGCGGCCGAGGGGTCGGCGCCGTCCGCGGCCCGGAGGTCGGAGAGCGCGACCATCGGCTCCAGGAAGGTGACCCGGGCGTCGTAGACGCCGTAGACGAAGGTCCGGGTGAACCCGTGCCCGTGCCACTCGTCGCCGGTGAGGTCGGTCAGGTGGTTGCCCATGGCGACCTGGGCGAGGCCCTTGTCGGTGTAGTCGGTGGGGAGGTACTGCGGAGGCAGCGGGCGGGTCGCCGTGGCGTAGTCCTCGCAGTTGACCAGGATGCCGCAGGGCCCGGGCCGGATCGCCTGCCGCTCGGCGTCGGACTGCAGGTAGAAGTGCACGTCGAAGTGCGGCTTGTCGTAGACGTGCGGCGGACCGTGGCCGGCCGGGTCCCAGTCGAGCAGCGCGAAGGTGAGCGGGTTGCCCGGCAGGGCGCTCAGCGCGGCGGGCAGCCGCATCGGGTACTCGTGGCCGCCCGCGCACTCCTTCATCGGGTCGATCGTGCCGTCGCCGTCGCGGTCGAAGCAGTGCTTGCCGTCGGCGGGCTCGGTGGGCAGGCCGTCCAGCGCGCCCCGGGTGAGCGCGACGCCGATCGCGAGCGGCCGGTCGCCGGCCAGCTGCACGTAGGTGTGCGCGGCGCCGCCGCCGAGCGGTACCGGCCGCCCGTACGAGGTGCGCACCTGCGCTGCTGCGGCTGCGGGTGCGGCGGGCAGCAGCGCCGCGGCCATCGCGGCGGCGGCCAGGGCTCGGCGGACGGTCAGGGAACGCGGATTCGGCGGCATGCCGGCGGCCTCTCAGCTGGACGGTACTGAGGGCCACTGTGCCGCTCCGTCAGCCCGGCGGCTCGGCGTGCTGCTCCGTCCGGGCGCACCGCGGTGATTGCCCGTCAGGTGATCCCCGGTCCGCCGACGTCCGCGCGGACACACGTTCTTGACGATCGCTTTACCACCGCATGGATATCATGAACGCGTCAATACTTGGACCTCCCGGCGGACGGGGGAGGGGGCGCCGGAGAGGCGGCACCCCCTCCCCGGGGGCCGGGTGTGCAAGCCCTAGGGCTCCATCGCGTACGCGCCGGACAGTGCCTCGACCTGCGTCCAGACCCGCTCGGCGCGCGCGGCGTCCGCGACCGGGCGGCGGACGTGCGCCAGCGCCCAGGCCGCCTGCTCCTCGGTGGTGGAGGACTTGCCGTGCAGCTCGGTGGCGTGCGCGGAGAAGTCCCGCACCAGGGCGTCGAAGATCTGGTCCAGCAGGTCGGCGTCCGCGCCGGTCAGCCCGGCCTGCTCCAGCACCAGCTGGCCGTAGACGACCAGCGCGAACAGCTGGCCGATCTCCAGCAGGAAGTCCAGGTCCTGCTGCTGCTCGGCGCTGGGCGCGTGGGCCAGCAGCAGCGCGCAGAGACCGTCCGCCTGCTCGCGGAAGCGGGCCACGTTCGGCACCGCGGCGAAGGTGTCGTACGCGGTGCGCCAGTCGTGGAAGCGGATCGCGCCGAGGCCGCGGGCCGGGCCCTGGCGGAACAGGAACGTGTCGTCCGCGGCGTCCAGCCGGCTCGGCACCGGCGCGAACTCCGCCGGGTTGAAAAGGTAGTTGCCCATGAACTTGAGGATCAGCGCCAGGTTGACGTGGACGGTGCCCTCCAGCTTCGGCAGGCCGCGGATGTCCTTGGCGGCCTTGTCGAAGTAGGTGTCCGCCTCGAAGCCCTTGGCCGCGATGACGTCCCACATCAGGTCGATGACCTTCTCGCCCTCGGTGGTGACCTTCATCTTGGTCATCGGGTTGAAGAGCAGGTAGCGGCGGTCCTCCGGCGAGGCGGTGCGGAAGTAGTCCACCGAGCGGGAGCTGAAGAGCTTCATCGCCGCCAGGCGGGCGTAGGCGTCGGTCAGTTCGCGCTTCACGTGGGCGAACTCGGTGACCCGCTTGCCGTACAGCACCCGGTTGTGGGCGTGCGTCACGGCCTCGTACATCGCGTGCTCGCAGATGCCGATCGAGGCGGTGCACAGGTTGAACTTGCCGACGTTGACGGTGTTCAGCGCGGCGTCGAAGGCGGCCTTGCCGGTGTGCAGCACGTCCTCGGCGCGCACCGGGTACTCCTCCAGGCGGAACTCGCTGACGTACATCTGCGCGTTCACCACGTTCTTGACCAGGTGGTACGCCTCGTGCCGGCTGTCGGCGGCGAAGAAGACGTAGCCCTCCGGGCCCTCCACGTCGGAGCGGCGGCCGAAGACCGAGACCAGGCCGGCCACGTTGCCGTTGCCGATGTAGTACTTGGAGCCGGTGGCGGTGAACCCGCCCTCGCCGTCCGGGGTGAGCACCATGTCGGTGGAGTAGATGTCGGCGCCGTGGCTGCGCTCGGACAGGCCGAAGGCCATCACGTGGCCCTCCGTCAGCAGCCGTGCAGCGCGGGCGCGGACGGCCTCGTTCTCGCTCTGCCAGACCGGCCCCAGGCCGAGGATGGTGACCTGCCAGGTGTACCAGTAGCCCAGGCCGTAGAAGCCGAGGATCTCGTTGAGCTCGGCGATCCGGGCGGTGTCCCAGCGCTTCGCCGGGTCCGCCGAGGACGGCGTCAGGAACTCGGCGAACAGGCCCTCCTTGGCGGCGAACTCCAGGAAGTCCGCGTACCAGGTGCGGTCGATGTACGTGTCGAGCAGCGCCTTCTTGCCGCGCGACTCGAACCAGTCGACGGTGGCGCGCAGCAGCCGGCGGGTGGTGTCGTCGAACTGCGCGGGGTCGTAGGTGCGCGGGTTGAACAGCATCATCAGGTCCCGGGGGTCGAGGGTGGGGTGCCGAGGCGGTGCAGGGTGGCGAGCACGTCGTCCAGCCAGGCGAGGATCATCCGCTCGTACTCGATCCCGCCGCGCAGCACCACGTGCTGCAGCTGCTGTCCGGCGTCGAGGGCGTCCGGGTCCGGGAAGTCGCGCCGCTCGCCGACCAGGTAGTGGTCCAGCAGCGCGGCGTGCTCGGCGCGGTACCGCTCGACCTCGGTGACGAGCGCGGCGGGGTCGCCGAAGGCGGCGGCCCGGATCTTCACGGCCAGCTCGTGCCGGACGGTCTCCGGCTCGACCGGCTCGTGCAGCCAGTCGACGAGGACGGCGCGCCCGTCGGACGTCGCCGACCAGACCTTCTTGTCCGGCCGCCCGTCCTGGACGACCTCCCGGGAGGCGACCCAGCCGTCGGCCTCCATCCGGCGCAGCACCCGGTAGATCTGCTGGTGCGTGGCGGTCCAGAACCGCCCGATCGACCGGTCGAAGCGGCGGGCCAGTTCGTAGCCCGACCCGGGCTGCTCCAGGAGTGAGACGAGGATCGCGTGCTCCAGTGCCATGCCGTCATCCTCCTATGCAACGAGTTGCATAGGCAATGCGGCGTCGCCCGGGTGAGATGCAGCTCACCCGTCGGGGCTCGCGCCACAATGGCCCGATGGACGATCAGGAGCTGCTGCGGCGCCGGATGCACGCCCAGTTCGGCCGGCCGGAGGGCGCCGCGGCGGCGGTGGCCCGGAGCTCCGCCGGGGTGCAGGCGCAGGACGCCGCGGCGGCCCGGCTGGCGCTGCGGGCCCGCGGCGTTGCGGACCCGGCCGAGCCGGGCCGGGCGCTGGCGGCCGGCGAGGTCGTCGTCCTCCCGCTGATGCGCGGCACCCTGCACCTCGTCCCGGCCGCGGACGCCCGCTGGCTGCTCGGGCTGTTCGCCGGACGCAACCTGGCCGGCGGGGCCCGGCGCCGGCGCGAACTGGGCCTGACCGAGGAGGTCTGCGCCCGCGCGCTGGACCTGCTGCCCGGACTGCTGGAGGTGCCGCGCAGCCGGGCGGAGCTGGTGGCGCTGCTCAACGCCGAGGGGGTCGGCATCGACCCGGCGGGCCAGGCGCCGGCCCATCTGATGGGGTACGCGGCCGCGTACGGGGTGCTGTGCCGCGGTGCCGACATCGCGCCGCGCGAGCCCGGGTACGTTCCGCTGCCGCCCGGCGGACCGGCGCCCGCGGACCCCGCGGCCGCGCTGGCGCTGCGCTACCTGGCGGCGTTCGGGCCCGCCGGGCCGGCCGACTTCGCCGCCTGGGCGGGCCTGCCGCTCGCCGCCGCCCGGCGCGCGCTCGAGGCCGCCGGGCCGGCGGAGGAGGCGCCCGGCCTCTTCGCCGCCCCCGGTGCCGACGGCCCGCCGGCCGGAGGGCCTGCGGTCCGGCTGCTCGGTGCGTACGACGGCTACCTGCTCGGCTACCGCGACCGCTCGGCGATGCTGGACGGGGCGTTCGCGAAGCGGATCAACGCGGGCGGCGGGGTGATCAGGCCCGCGCTGGTGGCGGACGGCCGGATCCTCGGCACCTGGCGGCGGGAGCGCGGCGCGCTGCTGGTCGAGCCGTTCGGGCGGCTGCCGCGCGAGGTGCGGGACGCCCTGGAGGGGGAGGCCGCCGCGGTGGCCGCCTTCCTGGGCGGCGAGGCCGTGCTGAAACTGCTCCGAGCTGCCGAAGCCCGGCATTCGGGTGATAATCACGCATAAAGGGTAGATAAGGGACACAATGGGTGAAGGACTCGTGCCTTCCTCGTCCAGACCTTGGAGGTGGTCCTCGGTGTCGACACAGAGCCCGACGGGCATGGAACACCACCCGGACATCATCGAACTGCGTGAACACTACGAGCGCGTGACCGCGACGCCGCTGGCCCAGGGCGTCGAGGCGCTCTCCATCTGCGCCGGACTCTTCCTGGCGATCTCCCCGTGGGTGGTCGGCTTCGGCCTGAACCCCGTGGTCGGCGCCTTCTCCGGCCTGAGCGTGAGCAACCTGCTCTGCGGGCTCGTCTTCGCCTACATCATGGCCGGGTACGGCTCCGCGCTGGAGCGCACCCACGCGCGCGCGTGGGCCGCGATGGCGATCGGCGTCTGGACGATCATCGCCCCCTGGGCGACCGTCGGCGGCGAGGCGGTCAACCGGACCATCTGGACCAACGTGGTCACGGGCGCAGTGATGGCCTGCCTGGCCGGCGCGGCCTTCGGTCTCACCCTGACCGGGGCCTCGTCCAGGATGGGGCGCAGCCGCCGCTGAGGCGGACCGATCCGGACGGAACGGACGGGCGCGGACCGGGAGG
>NZ_JBHWBW010000235.1:0-11689 GCF_042735675.1 Kitasatospora sp. NPDC059571 | reverse complement strand
GGCCGCGCGCGGGGCGGGGGGGGGGGGGCCCCGCCCCGGCCCGCCCCCCCCCCGCCCCCCCCGGGGCGCCCCCCCGGGGCCCGCCGCGGCGGGCGGCGCGGTCCGTCCGGGAGGCCGACGCGGTGCTCGCCGCCGTGCCGGCACCGGACTGGCCGCAGCTGGCCGCCGCCCACCGGCGCGAGCCGTTCGGCCTGTCGCAGCAGCGGGCGCTGATCGCCCGCCCGGACTGCCCGGACGCCCTCACCGCAGCGCTGCTCACCCCGTGGCAGCCGCGTCTGGCGAACCGGCTGGCGGCCCGGCGGCGACCGCTGCCCGCCGCGGTCTGGCGGCCCGGCCTCGTGCGGCTCGGCGAGCTCCGCCCGTCCCTGCTGCGGCATGTCCTCGCCCACCCCGACGGGCCGGCCGAGCGGACCGCCGCCGACCTGCTGGACGGCACCCCGCGGGTCGACCTGCTGGTCCGGATCGTCGACGGCTACGACCACAACCACGGGGCGCCGGCCGGGACGTTCTGGGCCGCCGTCGGCTCCGCGCTGCGGGAGGAGCTCGGCGCCGACCCCGATGCCTGGCGGGCCGCCGCGGCGCTGGTGCCGCACCACCCGGGACGGCTCGCGCCCCTCGTCCGGCGGATCCGGCACGGCGCGACCGGCGCGGCCCTTCCGGACGGCCCCGATCTGCGCGTGCTCGCCCAGGCGCCGCCCGCGGTCCTGGCCGCCGTCCTGGCCGGGCTGGACGACGCCCGACTGGACCGGCTCGCCGACCGGTCCTGGGGCCGGCTGCGGGCCCGCGAGGCGCTCCGCGCCGGGGTCCTCGCCCGGATCCGGGCCGCCGGGGCGCCGCCCCGTGCGCTCTACACCCGCTGGGCGTACGGGCCCTCCCACCGCCATCTCGCCACCACCGTCTGGCTGTTCGGGGCGGACCCGGACTTCGACCGGCGCACCCGGGAGGCCGCCTGCACCGATCCGGCGCTGCGCAGCGCGCTGGCCGCCCGCCACGCGGTCGACGCCACACCGGGCACTGCACCGGCGACTGCGCTCCGCGGCTGCGCGGACGCGATCACCGCGGAGGCGGTCCTCACCGAGTTCGTCGGTGAGCCGGCCCGGCCGGCGCCCTGGGCAGAGCTGCTGACGGCCCATCACGCCGCGCCGCTGCCCGAGCCCGTCCTCTGCGCGCTGGCCGCGCGGGCGGGGTTCCCGCCGGAGCTCGCCGAGGCGCTGCCGCCCGCCCGACAGCGTTGGCTGGCCCGGCACTCGCCGGCCGCCGCGCGGGCCGTCCTCGCCCGGCCCGACGCCTGGTCCGACCCGTGGCTCCTGGAGCAGATACTCAGCGGCCGCGTCCTCACCGCCACCGAGACGGTGGCCCTGCTGCGTCCCGCTGCCCGGGCCCTGCGGCACGGCCGGTGGCTGCGCCCCGGCGACCGCGGCGCCGCCGCCTGGCAGGACGCCTGCCGGACGGCGGTCACCACCGCAGCCGCCGGCGCGCCGCCCGGTTTCTGGCCCGCCGTGGCGGCCCTGCTGCCCGCCTTCGACGGCCCGCTCGCCGAACTCCTCGCCGCCGCGCGCCGGCCGGCCCCCTGACCACGGTCGCCTGCCCCACGGCCGCGATCGGGGGCGACGCTACCGTGTGGCCATGAGCGAGGAGTTGAAGCCACAGGTGTTCGCCAACCGGTGGGCCGGCGCAGTGGCTCCCGGTGACCACGAGCGGTCGCGGGACGAGTGCCGGTGCCTCCGGCCGCCCCGCAGGCGGCCGCGTCATCGACCGACCGCCTTCCACCGGGAGGTGCAGGACACCACCGCACCGGGCTGGCTCCGCCTGCTCGACCTGGTCGAGGAGGCCGCGGCCGACGGCCGGGAGGTCTTCGCACCGCTGGTGGAGCTCACTCCCGAGCAGCGGCGCCAGGTCGTCACCCTCCCCCCGACGATCGCCCGGCTCACCGCGGTGCAGCACCTCGACCTGTACGGCAGCAACCTGGTCCGGGTCCCGCCCGAGATCGGTGCGATGCAGAGCCTCGAGGAGTTCACCCCGTACAGATCCCTCCGCCTCCACTGGTTCCCCTACGAGATCACCCGCTGCCGCAACCTGCGGCACAGCACCGTGAGCACCCGCGCGCTGTACGGCAGCGAGACGTACCGGTCGCCCTTCCCGCTGCTGTCGGCCCCGGCGAACGCGGCGCACGGTGCCGATCCGGCGGACCTCCCTCCCCGGGCCTGGGGTGTCACGGCGATCCGGACGTGCAGCGTCTGCGACCGGCGGATCGCCGGCACGGAGGGCCTGCGGCAGGTCTGGATCTCGCTCTGGACGTCCGGCCGGGATGTCCTGCCGCTGCTGGTCAACGCCTGCTCGGCGGCGTGTGTGGACGCGCTGCCCGCGCCGGCGGAGGGCTATGTCCCGCATCCGCACACCGGCGGCCTCGCCGTCGTGCAGCCCGACCCGGAGGACTGACGGCCCCTGCTCTCCGGCCCGGGGCAGCGGCGGCGTACGGCCGGTACCCGGAGCCCGGTGAGTGTCGAATCCATCATGCCTGTTCGGAGGCGGTCGCGGTAGGACGGAGCGCACGTCCGTTCGGACTTGTCGCAGCTGACGGTCCGCCCGCAGACTCGTCGTCATCCACTCCCCGACGTCCGTGTCGGCAGTCGTCCCCGGCTGCCGGCGCGTTCGCCGTGCTGTCCCGCCGTCCGGCGGGTGCCGGGGCGGGGGGTGACGGAGCGATGGGGGGAACGATGGATCAGGACATGGTGCTGCGGGCGAGGGTCAAGCTGCTGAGCGCCGGCCGCCGGGTGGTGCGCGGGGTCGAGGGGCTGACGATCTACCGGCTGCTCTCCCGGGTCGAGCCGGAGGTGTACGGGTCGAAGCTGGCCTACGTCCTGGTGGAGGCCAGTGCGTCGCCCCTGGTGCGGGAGCTGCCCGAGCAGCGGCTGGCCCTGCTGGAGGAGGCGGTGGCGGTGGCGACGGCCCTCGACCCGGTGAACCCGTTCCGGGCCAAGGTGCTGGCCAGGGCGCTGGACGCCCGCCGCCGGGAGCTCGACGGGCGTCCGGGGATGTAGATCCGGACCGGACCCGGCCCGGACCCGCCGTCATCGGTGGTGGCGGGGCATCGGGCCGGGCCGGTGCGGACGGGCCGTGCCGTTCTCGACCGGTGCGGCCGGTGCGGACGGCGCGGTCAGGGCGGTCAGCGCGTCGGCGTACCGGCCGCCGGCCTCGGCGGTGAGCTCCGCGAGGGTCTGCTCCGGGCGGACGGTGGCGAAGCGGATCCGCCCGCCGGCGGTGGTGAAGCCGTGGATCGCCGGGCGGGGCACGCTGTTGTAGGCCCAGGGGGCGGAGGTGTAGTAGCCGCCGGTGTCGTGGAGGACGACGAGGTCGCCCGGTTCGATCCGCGGCAGGGCCCGGACGCGGGCCACCACGTCGCCGGCGAAGCAGAGCGGGCCGGCCACGTCCTGGGGCTCGGTGGGCCCGTGCCGCCTCGTCCCGTCCGGGCGGTGCACGTCGACGCGCAGCGGCCAGGCGTCCGGCATGAGGACGGTGCGGGTGGCCAGGTGGGCGCCGGCGTGGGTGAGCGCGATCCGGCGGCCGCCGACCTCCTTGGTGTACTCCACCCGGGCCGCCGTGAAGCCGTGCTTGGCGACGACGGAGCGGCCGAACTCGGTGACCAGGCCGTACCGGCCGCTGAACAGGCCGGGGACGGCGGCGCGCAGGTGGGCCGCGTAGTCGGCGTGGGTCGGACGCACCTCGTCGTCGTCGAAGTTGACGGGCAGTCCGCCGCCGAGGTCGATGCCGGTGACCCGGCCGGAGCCGGCCCGGCGGTTGACCTCCTCGGCGAGTTCCCAAACGGCCCTGATCCCGGCGGCTATCAGGTCGGGCGGGCAGCCCTGCGAGCCCACGTGGACATGCACCCGGGTGAGCCACGGGTACCGGTCGAAGGCGGCGAGGACCTGCTCGTACGCGCCGGGGTCGCGCAGCGGGACGCCGAACTTGGAGTGCTCCGAGGCGGTGCTCATCGCCCCGATCGTCCCGGCCCCCACCTGCGGGTTGAGCCGCAGCCCGAGCACGGAGCCGCGGGGCCGGACGGGCAGCAGGGCGGCGATCCGCTCCAGTTCCCCGAGGTTGTCGGCGTTGACGGCCACGCCGAGGTCGAGGGCGGTGGCCAGCTCGGCGGGGGTCTTGGCGGGCGAGTCGAGCACGATCCGCTCGGCGGGGATCCCGGCCGCCAGGGCGATGGCCAGCTCGCCGGGGCTCGCCACCTCCGCTCCCAGCCCGGCGTCGGCGACCAGCCGCAGCACGGGAACCAGCGCCGCCGCCTTGACCGCGAAGGTGTGGAGGACGGGCGCGTCCGTCCCGAAGGCCGTCTGCAGGCCCGCCGCGGTCTCCCGGACGCCGTCGACGTCGAGGAAGCCGGCGGCCACGTGCTCCTCCCCGACCAGCCCGGCCGCTGCCGCCGCCCGGATCACCCGGTCCCGCCGTTCGGCGTCGATCCACCGGCGCCCGCCGTCCTCGCGCGTGCTGTCCACCGTGTCCGCTCCTCCTCGTTCGGCCTGTCGGGAACGGCACCGGAACCCTGGCGGACCTCGCGGGGGCCGACGGGGCAGCCGCGGCGCCGCCGGCCGGTGCGCGGCGACGGTCAGCGGGCGGGGCGCGGATAGCGCCGGTTGGCGCGCATCGCCGCACGGACCTCGGCCGCGCGGCGGGCCTGGCCGTCCGCGTCGAGCCGGCGGCCGCCGTCCTCCTCGTGGACGTCGATGACGGTGCCGTTGGGCCGGCACCACGGGCACACCCGGGACTGCTCGATCAGCCAGCCGTCCTCGCAGCCCAACGGGCAGGTCGGCACGGCGACCAGGTCGAGGGCGATGTCGTCGGCGCGTTCCAGCAGGTCCGGGCCGGGCAGGTGGGCGTACCGCTCCCACCAGCGGCGCTCGATCCGCTCCCGCAGGCGGGCGGCGGAGGTGCCGTCGGCGAGTTGGCGGGCGATCTCCTGGCGCATGCCGTGCGGCATGCCGCCGCGCCGGTCGAGGGCGCGCATCAGGGGGCCGGGCACGGCGGCCGCGACCCAGGCGGCCGGGTCCTGGCCGAGGGCCGGGAAGGGGCTGCTCATCGACTGTCCTTCGGACTTCCGGATCGGTTCAGGTCCAGTGAAGCCCGCCCGGGCGCCGCGCCGCAACGCCACCTCCCCGCCCCGGGCGCGAGCCGTGGCCGGTCAGTGCCCGGAGAGTCCGTCGGCGGGGCTCCGCCACGCCGAGCGGGTGGCGCCGAAGCCGGTCTCGTGCGCCCAGACGTGGGTGCAGGCGGGGCACTGCAGGTGCAGCAGGCTGCCGGTGTTGGAGAGCAGGAAGCGCCAGTGGTCGCTGCAGCTGCGGCGCTCCCGGCACGGGTCGCAGCCGCGGGCGTCGTCGCACCTCGGGCACGCCACCCAGGCCCGCCGCCCGAGGTCGGCCTGCGGGTCAAGGGGAAGCATGGCCGCGTCCCTGCCGCGGCAGCACGCCGGCCGCCACCAGGTCGTCGTGGATGCGCTGCTGCTGCTCGTCGAGGCCCGAGTAGAGCAGGGCGTGGGCCTCCTCCTCGCCGCGCAGGACCTCCACCGGGTCCCAGGTGTCGCCGAGTGCGGCCATCACCTGGGCGCGCCGCCGGGTCTCCCCCTCGGTGAGGTCGAATTCGAAGTCGACGAGGCCGTCCGGGCCGGTCGGCTCTGCCGGATCCGTGGTGCTGTGGAACATGGGACAGAAGTTAGGCAAGGCTTACTTCGGCCGTCAAGACCTGTCCCGGAACCGTGTCCGTTCCCACAGGGTCACAGCGCCAGATGGACCGCGGTGGTGAGGACGTAGAGGGCGGCGAAGACCACGGCGGGACGCCGTCGCCCCATCGCGACCAGGGCGGCCGCGGCGCTGCCGAACCAGAGCAGGTCCAGTGCGGCCCGGGCCGCGCCGTGCAGCGGGACGGCCGCCCCCGGCGCCCCGAACACCGCCCAGAGCCCGGCCCAGCCGGCGACCAGGGCGAGGGCGGCCGGCCACCGCCCCCACCGCGGGAGGCCGCGGCGGGTGAGGCCGTAGGCCGCCACGGCCGCGTAGACCGCCAGTTCCAGGGCGAAGGCCAGGGTGTCGTCGGCCGTCCGGACGGAGTGGATCACCGCACACCCCCCGCCGGCGCGGCGGACGGGCGCGGGGCCGCGGCCCCGGCCGACCCGGCCGCCCGCAGCGCCGAGCCGAGGTGCAGGACGGCCAGCAGGCCGGCCCCGATCACCATCCCCGGGTTGTGCGCCGCCAGGCCGATCACGGCGTCGCCGACCTGGACGGCGCCCGCGACCGCCAGCAGCGGCACCAGAGCGCGGCCGGACCGCCCCGCCAGCACCTGGTGGATCAGCACGGCCCCGAGGGGCAGCGCCCGGGCCGCGTACGCCGCGGCGTAGAGGTGCACGCCGCCGGTGACCGCCGAGCCGGCCGCGAGGACGATCCCCGGGTCGAGCAGGCCGGCGAGGGCGGAGCCCATCGACACCAGCGACCCGAGGACGTTCGCGGCCACGAGCGGGCGGGAGAGCGGACTGGGGCGTGCGGGGTCGGCGGCGTTCCCGTGTGCCATGTGCGTCATCTCCTGAATGATTCGAGTTCTGAATGATTACAAGGAGGATAGTATCTCTGCCATGAGCGCCGTCAACCCCCCTCCGCTGACCTCCTCGCTGGCCTTCCGGCTCGGCACCCTCGGCACGGTGGCGACGGCGCGGTTCGCCGCGGCGATCGAGAGCCGCGGCCTCAAGCCCAAGCAGGTCGGACTGCTGGCCGCCCTGGACGCCGGCGCCGCCGCCTCCCAGCTCGAGCTCTCCCAGGCCATGGGCGTCGCACCGAGCCTGGTGGTGAGCCTGGCCGACCAGCTGGAGGCGCTGGGCGCACTGCGGCGGGTGCGCGACTCCGCCGACCGGCGCCGCCAGGCCCTCGTCCTCACGGACACCGGACGGGAGCTGCTCGCCGACTGCGCGGCCCTGGCCCAGGAGGTCGACGCCGGGCTCGCCGCCGCGCTGACCCCCGCCGAGCGGGAGGCGCTGCGCAGCGCGCTCGGCATCCTCGCCCGCGAGGCCGGGCTGCCCGCCGACCCGCCGGCCGCGCACTCCTGACCTGCCGCCGGATGAGCAGGGGGCGCGCGGCGCGCGGGTTCTGACGCTCGGCCACCCGATCATGGGCACAGCGCGCTACCGTCTGCGTACAGGAGGTGGCGCCCATGTCCAGCCAGCCACAGGTCTGTCCCGGTTGCGCCGGGCAGCGCGGGACGGAGAAGGTCGAGCACACCGTGGACCGGGACGCGCAGGGCCACCAGATCCACCGGGAGCACCGCTACTGGTCGCCGTGCAGCCGCTGCGGGGGCTCCGGGGTGGTGCACTGATGAGACTGCTCTTCGTCTGCCAGGCCTGCGGCGCCCGCTACTTCCCGCCCACGGCGATGGCGTACCCCGACGGCACGCCGGCCAGTGCCGTCTGGTGCTCCGTCTGCCGGGCGGCCGCCGCCGCCCGCGGTATCCGGGAGCCGGAGGCCCTCGCCGCGGTGGCCATGCTGCTCGCCGTCCGCGCGCTGAACGCCGCGCTGGCGGCCCGGGCCAGGGGCGACCGGGCGGCCCGGCCCGACGTCAGGCCGTCCCGGCCCGCCCGCACCCGCCGCGCCGCCCGCGGGCCCGGCACCAGGACCAGGCTCGGCTGACCTCACCCGGCAGACCACCGGCTGCCGGTGGAGTGCGGCCACTTCCCGTGGGTGGAGAACCCGGGGGCCGTCCGGGCGGCCTTCGCCGACCTGACGGCCCTCCTCCCCGCCTCCGGCTGACCGGTCAGGCCGTCAGCACTTCACCGCCGTACTGAACAGGGACATCGCCGTCACCTTGCCGCCGTCGACGGCGAAGAACAGCTCCCAGCCGGCCGCGCCGTCGATCGGCAGGCGGAACCCGCCGTCGACTGCCTCGACCTTGGCGTACGCCTTCTTCAAGTCCTGCTCGGTGGAGCCGGCGCCGATGCCCTCGGCAGTCCGCGCCTTCGGCGGGGCGATCAGCTGCTTGAGCCCGCCGGTGCCGAACTTGGCGCCGCCGACCGACTCGAAGGCCTTGTCGCGGGTGGCCTGGAGCTTCAGCTCGTCGGCGATCGCGGTGGCCGAGTCGGCGAGCAGCTTGGCGGAGTCCGCCGACCGCTTGGCGTCCTCGGCGTACTCGCGGGCCGACGCACCCGGGCCGGCCCGGTGGGCGTCCGCATCGGCCTGGGCCTTGTCCGCCTTGGCCTTGGTGTCCTTGGTCTTCGCGACGGCCGCGGTCTCGGCGGCGATCGCGGCCGGGTCGGGGGCCGGCCCGTCGTGGTACGTGTAGAAGGCGCAGCCCTCCAGGGCCGAGAACGGCGTGCTCTGCAGCGCCCCGCCCGCCAGCGCGGCGTCCTTGGCCGTCCCCGGGGCGATGCCGCGGTAGCCCTTCGGACCGAACACCTCGGCCTGCGCCGCGGCCGATCCCTTGCCGTCGCCGGAGCCGGAACAGCCGGTCGCCCCGGCCACCAGGACCGCCACCGCCAGGGCGGCGGAGAACAGCCGGGCGCGGCCCCCGCCGCGACGGGCGTGCCGGACGGCTGCTGTCCGCACCGGATCGGGAGACTCGGCAGCGGTCGGGACCGGCGGCTGGGCGTGCGTCATGAAGTACCTCGTGCTTCGCGGTGTACGCGGCCACCTGATGGGGCTCCCGCGCCGGCGGTCGCCGGTGCGGAGCCGCCGCGGCACCACCCCATGCCTGTGTGCGGCGCCCCTGCGCCGCTCCCCCCGGGTGGCCGCCCTGCGGTTGGCCGGGTGACAGCATGGCAGATGCTTCGGGGTCGCTCAAACGGTTTCCGATCATCCGTCAGACGGCCCTCACCTGCACGGTTGTCCGCGGCAGGGGTCGCACGGGCCGACTGCCGTCCGCACCGCGCGGTGCCCGCCGATGCCGACGGGTTGTCAGACGGGCGTGCCACGGTGGGCCGCATGACCGACACCGTTCACCACCGGCCGGCACCGTCGGCCGGCACCGGCAGCCGCGGACCCGAACCCTTCACCGACCCCGGCGCCCACACCCTTCCGGCGCTCCGCGCCCTGCTCCCCGCCGCACCGCCGGGTCCGATCACCGGGACGGCCCTGGTCGCCGCCCTGCGCGCGGCCGAGGGCGCGGCCCGCGCCGAGCCCCGGGAGCTCTGGGGCTTCGCCGCGATGAACGCGGAAGCCGCACTCAACGCCCTGCCGGGCGCCCGCCCCAGCGCGGCAGAACTGTGGGCCGTGGCCCTGGAGTACGCCACCATCGCGGCCTCGCCCGGCCACCACTGACCCGGCCTCCCGGCCTGCACCGCACGCCGTCAGCGCGCCATGGAGCGGCCGAGCTCGGCCGCCCTGGCCCGCAAGCCGCACGCACCGCGGGGCGCGGCTCGACCGGGGTCCCGTCCCGCTTCAGTGCATGGGCAGGGTGCTGGCCAGCGCCACGTGCACGGCGGTGCCGCCGATGATGCTGAGCAGGGCGCTGCGGCGCCACAGGTGCAGGCCGACGGTGACGGCCAGGGCGGCGACCGGGGCGAGCAGCCGTCCGGGGTGGGTCAGCGGCAGGTCGCGCAGGCAGTAGACGAGCAGGATGACCATCACGCCGGCGGGCATCCGGGTGCTGAGGTAACGCACCGTCCGGCTGGCCCGCAGCGGGGTCAGGGCGGCGAACGGCAGGGCGCGCAGCGCCCAGGTGACCGCCGCGGAGACGGCGACCGCGGCGATCAGGTAGCGGGTGTCAGGCATGGTCCGGGCTCCTGCGGGTGACCAGGCGGCGGGCCAGCAGCCCGGCGGTGAACAGCACGAACGCCGTCGCCAGCAGCTGGCCCGGGAGGACGAGGCGCGCGATCAGGGCGCTGAACAGGGCGAGCAGCGGGGTGGGCAGGTCGCCGCGCCGGTCCTTGAGCGCATCCAGGGCGAGCACGACGAACAGGGCGGTCATCGCGAAGTCCAGGCCGGTGACGCTGTCGGGGATCAGTGCCCCGGCCAGCGCGCCCGCGGTGGCGCTGCCGACCCAGTACAGGTGCATGAGCAGTTGCAGCCACAGGATCCGGCGACCGCCCCAGGTGCGGGCCTGCTCGCCGGTGGTGAGGGCGTAGGCCTCGTCGGTCAGCGCGAAGGTGCTGTAGGCGCGCCCGGCGCGGCCGGTCACCCGGTGCAGCGGGAAGGAGAGGGCGTAGAAGACGTGCCGGAGGTTCACCAGGAAGGCGGTCAGCGCGACCGTGGCGAGCGGGGCGACCGCGGCGGCCAGGCCGACGAGCAGGAACTCGAACGACCCGGCGTAGACGACCGCGGTGAACAGGGTGGCACACCACCAGGGCAGGCCCGCGTGGGTGACCAGCACGCCGAAGGCGAGGCCCAGCGGAACGAGCCCGAGCCCGACGGACGTGGAGTCCTTGGCGGCGGCAACGGCATCGGACGGCGTCCGCGGCGGTGGCGCGGACTCCGGGGCAGGCCGGGGCGGGCCGCCGACGGCGACCGGAGGAGTTCCCATACGGACATATTAGGCCGGTCATGGCCTCATATGGTTTCCGGTTATGGCCGTAGGATCACCCTGTGAGCAATGAAATGACCCTGGATGCCATTGATCGCGACATTGTGTTCCACCTGCGGCGGGACGGCCGGCTGACCAACGTCGAGCTGGCCAAGCGGGTCGGTCTGACCCCGCCGCCGTGCCTGCGCCGGGTCAAGCGGCTGGAGGAGGCCGGCGTCATCAGCGGCTACCGCGCGGTGATCGACCCGGCGGCGGTCGGCCGCGGGCTGGAGGTCCTGGTCGACGTCGAGGTCCACGCCACCGACCGGAAGACCTTCGAGGAGTTCGAGGACATCGTCGCCGCCTACGAGGAGGTCACCGAGTTCCGCCGCCTGTTCGGACGCCCGGACTACTTCATCCGCGTCGCGGTCGCCGACCACGCCGCCTACGAGGACTTCCTCACCCGCAAGCTCAGCGGCCTCCCCGGCGTCCTGCGGCTCACCTCCCACCTGACCATGAAGCGGATCAAGGGCGGCCTCTGAGCGCGGCGGGCGGAGCGGCACCGGCGCGAAAAGCCGGTGCCCGGGCGGCCGCGCATCAGCGGCACGGAATCCGGCGGCCATTGACACACCGCGGCGCGGCTCGATGTAATTCTCGTGGACGGAGCACCGGCCGATTCGGGCCGCTCCCGGGGGAGGCGGGAATCATGGGCACGGATATCGGGCCGGCGATTGCGGGGAATTCCCGGATCGCCGCACTGTACGAGCGCGACCGGACCTGCCAGGAGCTGGGGATCACCCTCGACGAGGTGTCCACCGGGCGGGCCCGCATGGGGATGCGGATCACCGCGGCCATGGTGAACGGCCACGGCATCGCCCACGGCGGCTACCTGTTCCTCCTCGCCGACGCGGCCTTCTCCTACGCCTGCAACAGCTACGGCCCGGTCACCGTCGCCCAGGGCGCCCAGGTCACCTTCCTCGCCCCGGCCGCGGTCGGCGACGACCTGGTCGCCGAGGCCGTGGAGCGCACCCGCTCCGGGCGCCAGGGAATCTACGACGTGAGCGTCCGCCGGACCACCGGCCAGGTCGTCGCAGAATTCCGCGGCCAGAGCGTCACCCTCGCCGGAAAGCCGCACGCGGACTGATCCTCCGCGGCCATTTCCGGCCCTCCGGAATTCCCTCTCCGTTCGACCGGAATTCGGCGCGGAGCGGCCCCTGTC
>NZ_JBHWBW010000234.1:1300-11710 GCF_042735675.1 Kitasatospora sp. NPDC059571 | reverse complement strand
TTTTTGGGGTTCTACCCCCGCGCTCGGTACTCGGGGGCGCGGGGCCGGGCGGGGCGGGGGGGGCCGGGGGGGGGGGGGGCCCGGGGCCGGAGGTGTCCGGTGCCGGCGGTCCGTCAGCGGACGGGGTGGCCGGTCTCCCGGAGGGCGTCCTTGACCTGGCCGATCGTCAGGTCGCCGAAGTGGAAGACGGAGGCGGCGAGCACCGCGTCGGCGCCTGCGTCCACAGCCGGGGCGAAGTCGTCGAGCTTGCCGGCACCGCCGGAGGCGATCACCGGGACGGACACCCGGGCGCGGACGGCCCGGATCATCTCCAGGTCGTAGCCGTCCTTGGTGCCGTCGGCGTCCATCGAGTTGAGCAGGATCTCGCCGGCGCCCAGTTCGGCGGCGCGGGCGGCCCATTCGACGGCGTCCAGGCCGGTGCCGCGGCGCCCGCCGTGGGTGGTGACCTCGAAGCCGGAGGCGGTGGGGGCGTCCTCGGGGGCGCGCCGGGCGTCCACCGACAGCACCAGCACCTGGCGGCCGAACCGCTCGGCGATCTCGCGGACGAGCTCGGGGCGGGCGATCGCCGCGGTGTTGACGCCGACCTTGTCGGCGCCGGCCCGCAGCAGCCGGTCGACGTCCTCGACGGTGCGCACGCCGCCACCGACGGTGAGCGGGATGAAGACCTGCTCGGCGGTGCGGCGCACCACGTCGTAGGTGGTCTCCCGGTCGCCGGACGAGGCGGTGATGTCCAGGAAGGTCAGCTCGTCGGCGCCCTGGGCGTCGTAGAGCTTGGCGAGCTCGACGGGGTCGCCGGCGTCGCGGAGGTTCTGGAAGTTGATGCCCTTGACGACCCGTCCGGCGTCGACGTCCAGACAGGGGATGACACGTACTGCGAGGGTCACTGCTTGCCTTCCAAGGAGGTTGCGAGTCCGGGACGGTAGGCCTCGACCTCGACCTCGACCATCATCCGGGAGTCGATCAGGCCCTGGACCACGACCATGGTCGCCACCGGGCGGATCACGTCGAAGAGCTTCTTGTGCGCCCGGCCGACCTCGTCGCAGTCCCGGACGTGGGTGATGAACATCCGGGTGCGGACGACGTCGGCCACGGAGAGTCCGAACTCGGCGAGGGCCTTGAAGGCGACCTCGAAGGCCGCGAGGGTCTGCGTGTACGGGTCGCCCTCGTGGTGGACCACGCCGCCCTCGAACGCGGTGGTGCCGGCGACGAGGACGGTGTCCCCGACCGCGACGGCCCGGGAGTACCCGAACTGGTCCTCCCAGGGGGAGAAACCGGACACTCGGTACGGACGTGGTGCGGCCGGGGTCTCGGTCATCGGGACACAGCCTCCAGGGCCTCTTCGAGGGTGAACTTCTGCTCGTAGAGCGCCTTGCCCACGATGGAGCCCTCGACACCCTGCGGTACCAGGGTGGCGATCGCCCGCAGGTCGTCCAGGGACGACACGCCGCCGGAGGCCACGACCGGCCGGTCGGTGGCGGCGCAGACGTTGCCCAGGAGCTCCAGGTTGGGGCCGGTGAGGGTGCCGTCGCGGTTGACGTCGGTGACGACGTAGCGGGCGCAGCCCTCGGCGTCGAGGCGGGCGAGCACCTCGTAGAGGTCGCCGCCCTCGCTGGTCCAGCCGCGGCCGCGCAGGGTGGTGCCGATCACGTCGAGGCCGACCGCGATCCGGTCGCCGTGCTCGGCGATGACCTTGGCGACCCAGTCGGGGCTCTCCAGGGCGGCGGTGCCGAGGTTGACGCGGGTGCAGCCGGTGGCGAGGGCGGCGGCGAGCGAGGCGTCGTCGCGGATGCCGCCGGAGAGCTCGACCTTGATGTCGAGGCGGCCGGTGACCTCGGCGACCAGGTCGCGGTTGTCGCCGGTGCCGAAGGCGGCGTCGAGGTCGACCAGGTGCAGCCACTCGGCGCCGGCGGCCTGCCAGGCGAGGGCGGCGGCGAGCGGCTCGCCGAAGGAGGTCTCGGTGCCGGAGGCGCCCTTGACCAGGCGGACGGCCTGGCCGTCGCGGACGTCGACGGCGGGGAGGAGTTCGAGGCGGCTCACGTGCGGGCTCTCCAGGCTCGGGGCTTCAGAGGGTGTTGACCCAGTTGGTCAGCAGGGCGGCGCCGGCGTCGCCGGACTTCTCGGGGTGGAACTGGGTGGCCCACAGCGGCCCGTTCTCCACCGCGGCGACGAACGGGTGTCCGTGGGTGGCCCAGGTGACCAGCGGGGCGTGCAGCCGGGCGCTGTGGACCTCCAGTTCCCAGCGGCGCACGCCGTAGGAGTGGACGAAGTAGAAGCGGGTGTCGGCGTCGAGGCCGGCGAACAGCCGGCTGCCCTCGGGGGCGTCGACGGTGTTCCAGCCCATGTGCGGGACGACGGGCGCGTCCAGCGGCTCGACGGTGCCGGGCCACTCGTCGCAGCCGGCGGTCTCCACGCCGTGCTCGACGCCGCGTTCGAAGAGGATCTGCATGCCGACGCAGATGCCGAGGACGGGCCGGCCGCCGGCCAGGCGGCGGCCGATGACCTGCTCGCCGCGGACGGCCCGCAGGCCGCGCATGCAGGCCTCGAAGGCGCCGACGCCGGGGACGAGCAGGCCGTCCGCGTCGAGGGCGGTCCGGAAGTCCGAGGTGACGGTGACGTTCGCGCCGGTGCGCTCGACGGCGCGCTGGGCGGAGCGGAGGTTGCCGGAGCCGTAGTCGAGGACGACGACGTTCTTGGCCATGAGGGGTGGGATCCAGTCTCTCGGGGTCGCCGGGCTACAGGCGCAGGACGCCGGCGCCCAGGCACATCACGGCGCCGATGGCGAGCACGGCGATGACGCCCTTGGGCAGCTTCTGCTTCCAGAACGAGATCACGCCGCCGGCCAGGAAGAGGCCGACGAAGATCAGTGCGACGGCGGACTTGCTCACAGTGCACCCTTGGTCGAGGGGAGGATGCCCACCGCGCGCGGGTCGCGCTCGGAGGCGTAGCGCAGCGCGCGGGCGAGCGCCTTGAACTGGCACTCCACGATGTGGTGCGCGTTGCGGCCGTACGGCACGTGGACGTGCAGGGCGATCTGCGCCTGCGCCACGAAGGACTCCAGGATGTGCCGGGTCATCGTGGTGTCGTAGCTGCCGATCATCGGCGCCATGGAATCCGGCTCGGTGTGCACCAGGTAGGGGCGGCCGGAGAGGTCGACGGTCACCTGGGCGAGCGACTCGTCCAGGGGGACGGTGCAGTTGCCGAAGCGGTAGATGCCGACCTTGTCGCCGAGCGCCTGCTTGAAGGCGGCGCCGAGCGCGAGGGCGGTGTCCTCGATGGTGTGGTGGGTGTCGATGTGCAGGTCGCCGTCGGTCTTGACCGTGAGGTCGAAGAGGCCGTGGCGGCCGAGCTGGTCGAGCATGTGGTCGTAGAACCCGACGCCCGTCGAGATCTCGGTCCTCCCGGTGCCGTCGAGGTCGATCTCGACGAGGACCGAGGTCTCCTTGGTGGTGCGTTCGACGCGGCCGATACGGGACATTCGGGGTTACAGCTCCTTGATCACGAGGCGGACGGCGTCCAGGAAGGCGTCGTTCTCGGCGGGGGTGCCGGCGGTGACGCGCAGCCACCCGGGGACGCCGTTGTCGCGGACTAGCACGCCGTGGTCGAGGATCGCCCGCCACACGGCGTGGGTGTCGGCGAAGCGGCCGAACTGGATGAAGTTGGCGTCGGAGTCGGTGACCTCCAGGCCGAGGCCGCGCAGCGCGTCGACCACGCGGTCCCGCTCGGCCTTGAGCTGCTCGACGTAGCCGAGCAGGGTGTCGGTGTGCTCCAGGCAGGCCAGTGCGGTGGCCTGGGTGACGGCCGACAGGTGGTACGGCAGGCGGACCAGCTGGACGGCGTCGACCACGGCGGGGTCGGCGGCGAGGTAGCCGAGCCGCAGGCCGGCCGCGCCGAACGCCTTGGACATCGTCCGGGAGACCACCAGGTTCGGGCGGCCCTCGATGAGCGGCAGCAGCGAGGCGCGGTGCGAGAACTCGACGTACGCCTCGTCGATCACCACCAGGCTCGGCCGGGCGGCCTGCGCGGCCTCGTACAGGGCGAGGACGGTGTCGGCGGCGACGGCGGTGCCGGTCGGGTTGTTCGGCGAGCAGATGAACACGACGTGCGGGCGGTGCTCGGCGATCGCGGCGCGGGCCGCGTCGAGGTCGATGGTGAAGTCCTCGTTGCGCGGGCCGGAGATCCAGCCGGTGCCGGTGCCGCGGGAGATCAGCGCGTGCATCGAGTACGAGGGCTCGAAGCCGAGCGCGGTGCGGCCGGGGCCGCCGAAGGTCTGCAGCAGCTGCTGGAGCACCTCGTTGGAGCCGTTGGCGGCCCAGACCTGCTGCCGGGTGACGGGGTGGCCGGTGGTGCGGGTGAGGTAGCCGGCCAGGCCCTCGCGCAGCTCGACGGCGTCCCGGTCCGGGTAGCGGTTGAGGTGGCGGGCGGCCTCGGCGACCCGCTCGGCGATCCGGGCGACCAGCGGCTCGGGCAGCGGGTACGGGTTCTCGTTGGTGTTCAGCTGGACGGGCACGTCGAGCTGCGGGGCGCCGTACGGGGACTGTCCGCGCAGCTCGTCGCGGATGGGGAGGTCGTCGATGTTCAAGAGCCGGGCACCGTCCAGTCGAAGCGGGCGCGAATGGCGTCGCCGTGACCGGGCAGGTCCTCGGCGTCGGCGAGGTTGACCACGTGCGCGGCGACGTCGGCGAGCGCCTCGCGGGAGTAGTCCACGACGTGGATGCCGCGCAGGAAGGACTGGACCGACAGGCCCGAGGAGTGGCAGGCGCAGCCGCCGGTGGGCAGCACGTGGTTGGAGCCGGCCGCGTAGTCGCCGAGCGAGACCGGTGCGTACGGGCCGATGAAGATCGCGCCGGCGTTGCGGACGCGGGCGGCGACCGCGCGGGCGTCGCGGGTCTGGATCTCCAGGTGCTCGGCGGCGTAGGCGTTGACGACGGCGAGGCCCTGCTCCAGGTCGTCGACCAGGACGATGCCGGACTGCCGGCCGGCGAGCGCGGTGGTGACCCGCTCGCGGTGCTTGGTGTTGGCGACCTGGGCCGCCAGTTCGGCCTCGACCGCGGCGGCGAGCTCCGGGGAGTCGGTGACCAGCACGGAGGCGGCCATCGGGTCGTGCTCGGCCTGGCTGATCAGGTCGGCGGCGACGTCCCGCGGGGAGGCGGTGTCGTCGGCGAGGATCGCGATCTCGGTCGGCCCGGCCTCGGCGTCGATGCCGATCCGGCCCTTGAGCAGGCGCTTGGCGGCGGCGACGTAGATGTTGCCGGGGCCGGTGACCAGGTTGACCGGGCGGCACTCCTCGGTGCCGTAGGCGAACATGGCGATCGCCTGGGCGCCGCCCGCGGCGTAGACCTCGGTGACGCCGAGCAGGGCGCAGGCCGCCAGGATCGTCGGGTGGACGGACCCCCCGAACTCCTTCTGCGGTGGGGAGGTGACGGCGATGCCGGGCACGCCGGCCTCCTGCGCGGGGACGACGTTCATCACCACGGAGGACGGGTAGACCGCGAGGCCGCCCGGCACGTAGAGGCCGACCCGGTCGACCGGCACCCAGCGCTCGCTGACCGTGCCGCCCGGCACCACCTCGGTGGTGTGGTCGGTGCGGCGCTGCTCGCGGTGGACGAGGCGGGCGCGGCGGATCGACTCCTCCAGTGCGGCGCGCACCTTCGGGTCGAGGGTCTCCAGGGCGGCGGTGATCCGCTCCTCGGGCACCCGGGTGGACTCCAGCTTCACGCCGTCGAACCGCTCGGTGATCTCGATCAGCGCCGCGACCCCGCGATGGCGTACGTCCTCGCAGATCGGCCGCACCTTCTCCAGGGCGGCCTCCACGTCGAACTCGGCACGGGGCAGCAGGTCGCGCGGGTCCGAGACGGAGCCGCGCAGGTCGATTCGAGAGATCACAGAGCCCAGTGTAAGGAGTGGCCGGAAACGGAGGCCGCGCATTTCAGTCCGTGATACGAAGGCCGAGACGGCCGGGGATCATCAGGGGGGACGATGGCGGAGCGGGCACCGGACGGCTGGACGGCCCCGGAGCAGCGGCTGTGGGAGGCCTTCCGGCACGGCGACCTGCTCGACCTGCGCACCGGCAAGGCGGAGGACGACGACCCCGCGGCCTCCGGCGACTGGGGCGCGGACCGGACGGTGCGCGCCGAGGTGCTCGCCCGGCTGCTGGTGTCGGGCCCCGACCCGGCCCCAGGCCGCGTCGCGGCGCTCAAGCTGAGCGGCGCGCACGTCACCGGCCGGCTGCTGCTGGCCGGCGCGAACATCGCCCACTACATCGAGCTGCACGGCTGCCGCTTCGACCGGTCGGTGTGGCTCTCCGAGGCACGGGCCGGCACGATCCGCATGATCGGCTGCCTGATGCCCCGGCTGGAGGCGTCCCGGCTGTCCGCCGACGGCGACGTGCACCTCGCCCGCTGCGTCGTACCGCAGGGCGTGCGGCTCACCGACGCCCGGATCGGCACCGACCTGCTGCTCAACCAGGCCGTGCTGGGCGGCGACCGGCACCAGCGGGCGCTCTCCGCCGACGGGCTCACCGTGCACCAGGACCTGGAGGCCGAACGGGTCGAGGTGTACGGCGAGTTCGGGCTGCGCGCCGGCCGGATCGGGGGCCGGCTGTCGCTGCGCGGCGCGCAGCTGCGGATGGACGAGCCGGGCCGCAACTGCCTGAACCTGGCCCGCACGACGGTCGGCAACACGCTGTACCTCACCGGTTCGATGGACGCCGGCTGGACGTCGTCGTGCACCGACTACGGCTACGGCTACGGCGTGCCGAGCACGCCGGACACCCCGGTGACCCCGTTCCGGGCCCGCGGCGGGGTGCGGCTGGTCGACGCCAGGTTCGAGCAGGCCTGCCTGATCCACGACGCCGAGTTCCGCCTCGCCGGGCAGGAGCTGTCACTGCGGCGCATCCAGACGCCGGAGCTGCGGTTCGCCTGCCGGACGCCGCCCGACGGGCAGGTGTCGCTGTCCCGGGCCCGGGTCGGCAACCTGGTCGACACCCCGCAGGCCTGGCCCGGCGCGGGCCTGGTGCGGATGACCGGCTTCGTCTACGAGTCGCTGCGGCCCGCGGCGCCCTTCGGGGTCGCGGAGCGGATCGCCTGGCTGGAGGACTCGCTCGGCGAGTACCAGCCCGAGCCGTACGAGCAGCTCGCCGCGGCGCTGCGCCGCGACGGCCGCGACGAGGACGCCCGCGAGGTGCTGTACGCCAAGCAGCGCCGGCGGCGGGGCGCGCTCCCGGCGCACGCGCGGCTGTGGGGGCTGCTGCAGGACGTCACGGTCGGCTACGGCTACCGGCCCGGCCGGGCCGCGCTCTGGCTGCTGCTGGCCTGGCTGCTGGGCACGGCGTACTTCACCGAGCACCCGCCGCCGCCGCTGAAGGCCGACGAGGCGCCGACCTGGAACGCGCCGCTGTACGTGCTGAGCCGGCTGCTGCCGGTGGTCGACCTCGGGCAGGACGGCTGGAACCCGGGGCACACCGGCCAGTACGTCGTCGCCGCGCTGGTGCTGACCGGCTGGGTGCTGGCCACCACGGTCGTCACCGGCGCCACCCGGCTGCTGCAGCGCGGCTGACCTGCGGGCCGCACCCGTGCCGCGGACGGCGGCGCGGCCCGCCGCACCGCGAAACGCCCGGGCGCGCGGGGCGCCCGGGCAACTACGCTGTGCGCCGTGACAGAACGGCTCCCGCTCTTCCCGCTCAACACGGTCCTGTACCCGGGGCTGGTGATGCCCCTGCACGTCTTCGAGGAGCGCTACCGCCGTCTGGTCGCCGACCTGCTCGCCCAACCCGAGGACCGGCCGCGCCGGTTCGGCGTGCTCGCCATCCGGGACGGGCGCGAGGTCGCCCC
Organism: Kitasatospora sp. NPDC059571; assembly: GCF_042735675.1. NCBI lineage: Bacteria > Bacillati > Actinomycetota > Actinomycetes > Kitasatosporales > Streptomycetaceae > Kitasatospora > Kitasatospora sp. NPDC059571. The sequence goes on along the minus strand of NZ_JBHWBW010000234.1, from coordinate 3,881 downwards.
CGTCCGGGAGAGCGAGGGCCCGGCCGGGCCGCTGGACGGCCTGGGCACGGTCACCGGCGACCCGCTGGAGGCGATGTACCACGTCGGCTGCGTCGCGGACGTCACCAGCGCCCGCGAGCAGGCCGACGGCCGGTACGAGCTGCTGATCACCGGCACCACGCGGTTCCGGCTGGACTCGATCGACGCCTCCGGCCCGTACCTGGTCGGCGAGACCGAGGAGCTGGCGGAGGAGTCCGGCACCGGGGCGGGCGCGCTCGCCGCGGTGGTGGAGCGCGCGTTCCGCACCTACCGGCGGCGCCTCGCCGGGGCGAGGGAGGCCACCCTGGCCGGCGACCAGGAGCTGCCGCACGACCCGCAGGTGCTCTCCTACCTGGTCGCGGCGGCGGCGATGCTGCCCGCGCCGGTCAAGCAGGAGCTGCTGGCCATCCCGGACACCGCGCAGCGCCTGACCGCCGAGCTGGAGCTGCTGCACCGGGAGACCGCGCTGCTGGCGTGGCTGCCCTCGCTGCCGGCGATCGACCTGACCCGCCAGGCGTTCAGCCCGAACTGACACGCATCCGATCCGGAAGGCCGCCGATGGCGAAGAAGACGAAGAAGGGCGGCCAGGGCACCCCGGCCACGGTCGCCCTGGAGGCGGCGGGCGTGGCGTTCACCGTGCACGCCTACGACCACGACCCGGCGGCCGGCTCGTACGGCGGAGAGGCCGCCGCCGTCCTCGGCATCCCCGCGGAGCGGGTGTTCAAGACGCTGGTCGCGGACGTGGACGGCGCGCTGACCGTCGGCGTCGTCCCGGTCTCCGGGCAGCTCGACCTCAAGGCGCTGGCCGCGGCGGTGGGCGGCAAGCGCGCGGCGATGGCCGATCCGGCCGCGGCCGAGCGCAGCAGCGGCTACGTCCTGGGCGGGATCTCGCCGCTCGGCCAGCGCAGGGCGCTGCCGACCGTCCTGGACGAGAGCGCGCTCGGCCACCCGACGGTCTTCGTGTCGGCCGGCCGGCGCGGTCTGGAGGTCGAGCTCGCGCCGGGCGACCTGGTCGCGCTGACCGGCGCGCGGACGGCCGCGATCGGGCGCTGACGGCGCGCCGGCCGGTCAGCGGCCGGGGCCGTCCGCCTCGGGAGCGGCGGGGCCGGCGGGCGGCAGCGCTGGGCCGGTCCCCCGGTCGGGGCCGGTCACCCGGTCGCCGTGGTCGTACCCGAGGTCGTGGCCGGGGCCGATCGGGCCGGCCCAGTACGGCGGCGGGTCCTCCTCGCGCTTGCCGAAGGCGGCGGACAGCACCAGCAGCACCACCATCGCGGTGATCGGCCAGACCAGCAGGGCGCCGTGCGCGCCGAGCTCCAGCGGGGCCGAGAAGCGGCCGCCCTCGCCGAGCTGCCGGGCCCGCCCGACCAGGTCCGAGGTCGGGCCGAGCCGGACGCCGAGCTGCCAGCCGATCAGCGAGCCGGCCACCCCGCCGACCGCCAGGCCGGCGGCGACCGCGATCCCGCCGCCGCGCCTCCGGGTGAGCAGGAAGGCCGCCAGCGCGCTGAACAGCCCCGCGCCGAACGCCAGCAGGGCGAAGACGGAGTCCGCACCGGCCCGCTGCTCGCCCTCCGGGTCGGCGTACAGCAGTTGGTCGCCCTTGACGATCAGGCCGACCTGCGGCGCCAGCCAGAGCCAGAGCAGTCCGAGCACCACCCCGAGCAGCGCGCCGCCGACCGCGGTGAGCGCGCCGACCCGCAGCTCCGGCAGGAGCGGGGCCTTCGGCCGCTTCGGCAGGTCGGGCAGCGGCGGCGGGGCGAACGGGTCGTGCGCGGCGGCCGGCTCGGCGCCCGGACCCGGAGGTGTGTTCGGTACGGTCACGGGCTCATCGTTTCACGAGAGGGCGGGCGCGGTCCGATCATCCCCCGCCCGGCGGCGGCCGGCCCGGGGTGCGGGCGGCGGCGGGTCAGCGGGTGGCCCGCCGGTAGGCCCAGGTCGCCGCGGTGAGCGAGCAGAGCCCGACGCCCGCGCAGACCGCCAGGTCGCCGAGGACCGCCGCCCAGTCGGGCGACGCGGTGAACGTGCGGGCGAACGCCTCCACGCCGTAGGTGGAGGGCAGCAGGTCGCGCAGCAGCCGCACCGCGGACGGCAGGTGGGTCACCGGCAGCACCCCGAGCAGCAGCGCGGCGGACATGCCGAGCTGGCCGAGCAGGGTGGCGATCTCCTGGCGGGGCGCGAGCAGCCCGCAGGCCGCGCCGAGCCCGGAGAGCGCGGCGCCGGCCAGCGGGACCACGGCCAGCAGCACCCACAGGTGGGCGGCCGGCAGGTCGAAGAGCCAGGCGCCCGCGGCGGCGGTCACCAGGGTGCCGGGCAGCGTGAAGGAGGCGTAGGCGCCGGCCGCGCCGAGCACGACGGCGGCCGGCGGCACCGGGAGCGTCGCGTAGTGGTCGAGGCCGCCGGTGGCGCGCAGCCGGCCGAAGTACTGGGCGAGCAGGTTGAGCGCGACGAAGGCGACCACCAGCACCGCCGAGCCGGCCACCACGGCGTGGGGGGGCGGGGGGGTGGGCGGGGGGGCCGTCCCCACGCCAAAAAACCACAAAGCGCGGGAGAGGGAGAGCGACCCCCA
>NZ_JBHWBW010000234.1:0-1290 GCF_042735675.1 Kitasatospora sp. NPDC059571 | reverse complement strand
GCGCCCCCCGGGGGCGCCCAGCGGCCCTATGTACTGGGCGAGATGGTTGAGCCCTACGACGGCGACCACCACCACCCCCGCGCCGGCCACAACGGCGTGCGCGGCCGGGTTGTCGCCGGGGTCGACGACGCCGCGCATCATCACCAGGATGCCGAGCGACTGGAACGTCGCCACGAAGAGCAGCGGGATCCGGGCCACCCGGGCCCGGGCCAGCTGGGCCCGGTAGACGGCGGCCAGGGCGGGCAGCAGCCGGGCGGCCGGGGCCAGTTCGGCGGCGGCGCGCACGGGGGCGGCGGGGGCCGGGGCGTCGAGGATGGTCACGTCGGCAGTCCGTCCTTCGCCAGTCCGCTGTGCCGGCCGCCGAGCTTGAGGTAGGCGTCCTCCAGGCTGGGGGTGGCCAGGGTGAAGTCGTCGAGGGCCGCGAAGGCGGCGCCGCCGGTGACGGCGGCGACCAGGTCGCGGGCCTCCTCCGGGGTGGTGCGCACCGTCCAGCGGCGGCCGGTGCGCTCGGCGCGCCCGGCGAGGGCCGCGACGGCGGGCACCTCCAGCGGGGCGTCCGTCCGCCACACCAGGTCGAGCCGGACGTCGCCGTCGACCAGGGCCTTCAGTCCGCCCGGCGTGTCGCAGGCGATCACCCGGCCCTCGTCCACCACGGCGACCCGGTCGAGCACCGTCTCCGCCTCGATCACGTTGTGGGTGACCAGCAGGACGGTGGTGCCGCGCTCGGCGCGGCGGCGGTCCACGGCCGACCAGACGGCCCGCCGGGCGACCGGGTCCATGCCGGTCGTCGGCTCGTCCAGGACGAGCAGCGGCCGCTCCCCCACGAGGACGGCGGCGAAGCAGGCGAGGCGGCGCTGGCCGCCGGAGAGCTTGGCGAGCGGGCGGTGGGCGAGCGGCTCCAGGCCCAGTTCGGCGAGGACCTCGGCGGACTCCGCCCGGGCCCTTGCGCGGGTCAGGCCGCGCAGCCGTCCGGTGGTCTCCGCGGCGAGGGTGACGGTGAGCTCGTCGAGCGCGGTGGACTCCTGGCCCAGGTAGCCGAGCAGCCGGGCGGCCCGTTCGGGGTGGCGGACGATGTCGTGGCCGAGGATGTCGACCGTCCCGGCGTCGGGGCGGAGCAGGCCGGTGAGCTGGCGGACGAGGGTGGACTTGCCGGCGCCGTTCGGGCCGAGCAGGCCGAAGATCTCGCCGCGGTGCACGGTGAGGTCGATCCCGTCGTTGGCCCGGACCTCGGCGGCCGCGGCGCCGCTGCCGGTCCGGTAGGACTTGGCCAGGCCGCGTACGGTGCAGCAG
>NZ_JBHWBW010000233.1:0-11737 GCF_042735675.1 Kitasatospora sp. NPDC059571 | reverse complement strand
GACAGGGCTCGACGCACGCGGCCGTCAGGCGGCGACGGTCACCCGCTCGGGCTGCGGGGCGGGCGCGGCGCCCAGCAGGTCGCCCGTCGGGTTGTCGTACGCGGTGCGGTCCAGCGTCTTCTCGCGCGCCGCGACCAGGATCGGCACGACCGCCTGGCCGGCAACGTTCGTGGCGGTTCGGACCATGTCGAGGATCGGGTCGATGGCGAGCAGCAGGCCCACGCCCTCCAGCGGCAGGCCGACCGTGGACAGGGTGAGGGTCAGCATGACGATCGCGCCGGTGAGGCCCGCGGTGGCGGCCGAGCCGATCACCGAGACGAAGGCGATCAGCAGGTAGTCGCCGATGCCGAGGTGGATGCCGTACACCTGGGCGACGAAGATCGCGGCGAGCGACGGGTAGATCGCGGCGCAGCCGTCCATCTTGGTGGTCGCCCCGAACGGGACCGCGAAGGAGGCGTACTCGCTCGGGACGCCGAGGCGCTCGGTGACGCGGCGGGTGACCGGCAGGGTGCCGACCGAGGAGCGGGAGACGAAGGCGAGCTGGATGGCCGGCCAGGCGCCCTTGTAGAAGTTGAGCGGGTTGAGGCCGCCGGCGAACCGCAGGAGCAGCGAGTAGACGCCGAACAGCACCAGGGCGCAGCCGATGTAGACGTCGGCGGTGAGCGTGGCGAACGGGGTGAGCAGATCCCAGCCGTACTTGGCGACGGACTTGCCGATCAGGCCGAGGGTGCCGAGCGGGGCGAGCCGGATGACCCACCACAGGGCGGTCTGGGTGAGTTCGAGGACGGACTCGCTGAGCCGGCGGACGGGCTCGGCCTTCTCGCCGATCTTGAGGACGGCGGCGCCGGTGACGACGCCGAGGAAGACGATCTGGAGGACGTTGACCTCGACGAAGGTGGTGGCGATGTTCGTCGGGATGATGCCGGTCAGGAAGTCGATCCAGCTGCCGGCCTCCTCGGGGGCCTTGAGGCCCTCGGTGGAGAGTCCGGCGCCCTGGCCGGGGTCGGTGAGCAGGCCGAGGGCGAGGCCGATGCTGACCGCGATCAGCGAGGTGGCCAGGAACCAGAGCAGGGTGCGGACGGCGAGCCGGGCCGCGTTGGCGACGTTGCGCAGGTTGGCGACGCTGACCACGATCGCGGTGAAGACCAGCGGCGGGACGGCCAGCTTGAGCAGCTGGACGAAGGTCTTGCCGATGGTGTCGAGGGTGGTGGTGAGCCAGGCGACGTCGCCGGCGCGGGCGATCCAGCCGAGCAGCAGGCCGAGGGCGAGGCCGCCGACGATCTGGACCCAGAACGGTGTGGTGCGGATGCGGGCCAGGATGCCGGGTGCGGCGGGCGCGGTGGGCGCGGTGGACATGGGTGTGCGACTCCGGGGCGGGGGTGGCAGGCGGGGGGAGGGGGAGGCGCGGCGGCACGACGGGACGCGCGGGCCCGAAGGGGCCCGGTCCGGGGAGGCGTGCCGCCTAGATACAGCCGAGGGCGCCGGGGCGGACGGCGGCGCCGGTACGGCGGGGGGCGCGACAGGGGCGCTGGCCGGCCGACCCTCCGCGCAGGCGCGGGCGGCAGGGGGCGAGCGGGGTGCTCGTCCCGTGCTGGTGCGCGGCGCCTGGGGTGGTCATGGCCGGAAGATTAGCAGTAAACATTTGAGATGTTCAAAGCTGTTGTTTGAGATGGGCCACGAAGCAGCCGCGCGCGCCAAGGGCCCGATTGACCCGGCCGGTCAGTTATACGTATAACTTCAGGCATGGGCTATCTCGCGCTGCTCCGCGCCCCGCACGTCACCAGGCTCCTTCTCGGCACCCTCCTCGGCCGCCTCCCGGCCGGCATGACCGGCCTGGTGATCGCGCTGGCGCTGCGCGAGGCGGGTGCCCCGTACAGCCGGATCGGCCTGGCCACCGCCGCTTACGCGGTCGCCGCCGCGGTCGGCGGGCCGGTGCTCGGCCGGCTGGTGGACCGCAAGGGCCAGCCCCGGGTGCTGCTGAGCACGGCGGTCGTCGCCGGCCTCGGCTACGCCCTGCTCGCGCTCGCCCCCGGCTCCCCGGCCGCCGCGCTGACCGGCGCCGCGCTGGCCGGGCTCGCCATGCCGCCGCTCGAACCGTGCCTGCGGGCCCTGTGGCCGGCCGTCGTCGCCGAGGAGCAGCTGGACACCGCGTACGCCTTCGACTCCGCCTCGCAGCAGATCCTCTACGTCGCGGGCCCGCTCGCGGTGGCCGGCATCACGGCCGGTCTCGGCCCGTCCGCCGCCCTGTGGACCGCGGCGGCGCTGGGCCTGCTGGGGGCGCTGGTGGTGGCGACGACCGCCCCGGCCCGGGCCTGGCGGGCCCCGGCCCGCTCCGCGTCGGCGGGCCTGCTCGGGCCGCTCCGCTCCCCCGGGCTGGTGCTGCTGCTGATCGGACTGGCCGGGGCCGGCTGGACGGTCGGCGCGCAGAGCGTGCTGTTCATCGCGTACGCCGAGCAGCACCGCGGTGCACTGCCCGGCGGGGCGGGCCTGCTGCTGGCGCTGGCGGCGGTCGGCGGCCTGGTCGGCGCGCTGGGCTACGGCGCGGTGCGCTGGCGTTCGAGCACGGCCACCCGCACCTGGGTGATCGCGCTGCTGATGGCGCTCTCGTACCTGCCGCTGCCGCTGCTGCCCGCGCCGGCCGCCATGGCGGGGCTGGCGCTGCTGTCCGGGGTGGGCCTGGCCCCGCTGCTGGCCGCGGCGTTCGTGCTGATCGCGGAGCTGGCGCCGGCCGGCACGGTGACCGAGGCGTTCGCCTGGCTGATCACGCTGTTCGCCACCGGCAACGCGGCCGGGTACGCGGTCTCCGGCGCGCTCGTGGAGGGCTCGCTGGCGCAGGTCGCGTTCTGCGCGGTGGCCGGGATCGGGCTGGGCGCCCTGCTGCTGTTCGGCTGCCGGGGGTTCTTCCGGCCGGCCGCGGCGGCCGCTCCGCTCACCGGCGCGCCGGTGCCGGCCGAGGCCGCGGCGGCGCACTGACCCCGCGGCGGGCCGGCGGTCAGCCGGCCCGGCGGGTGGAGTCGCGGACGACCAGCGCGGTCGGCAGCGGCGGCACGGCGGCGACCGGGCGGCCCTCCAGCAGGTCGGCCAGCGCGGTGACGCCCCAGCGGCCGAGCTCCTCGCCGGGCAGGTCGACGGTGGTCAGCGGGGGGACGAGCAGGCCCGCCACCGGGACGTTGTCGATGCCGATCACCGAGACGTCGTCCGGGACGGCCAGGCCGAGGTCGGCGGCCGCCTGGTAGAGGCCGGAGGCGACCACGTCGTCGTCGCAGATCACCGCGGCGGGGCGGTCCGGCCGGGCGAGCAGTTCGCGGGCGACGATCCGGGCCGCGGGGGCGCCCTCGTTGAGGCTGACGCCGGCCTCCAGCACCTCCAGCCCCTCGGTCGCCGCCTCGAACGCGGCCTGCCGGACCCGGAAGGTGTGGGCGGAGAGCGTGGAGCGCAGGTGGCCGATCCGCCGGTGCCCGAGCGCGGCGAGGTGCTCCACGGCGGCCCGCATCCCGCCGCCGACGTCGAGTTCGACGGTGGGGCGGACGGGGTCGAGCGCCGGGTCGGCGTCCAGGTACACGGTCGGGGTGGCGTCGGGCAGCCCACCGAGCTGGCTGTCGTCCGGGGAGCAGACCAGCAGGCCGTCGAAACGGCCGGCGGTGGCGGCCTCGGCGAGGGTGGCGCCGTCCCAGCCGGAGCTGACCACGACGGCCAGCCCGCGGCGGTGCGCCTCCTCGTGGGCGCCGGAGAGCACCCGGCCGAAGAACGGCCCGAGCAGGTTGGGCACGGCGAGCATCACCATGCCGCTGCGGCCGAGCCGCAGCTGCCGGCCGGCCGCCTGCGGGCGGTAGCCGAGCCGGTCGGCGGCCTCCCGGACCCGTTCGCGGGTGGCCTCGGAGACCCGGTGGCCGCCCTCCGGCCCGGAGAAGACCAGGGAGACGGTGGCCTGCGAGACACCGGCCAGCCGCGCCACGTCGCGCCCGGTCGGGCGGCGCGCGGGCCCTGGCACGTCAGTTCTGCTGGGCGGCGGCGCGGGCGGCGTCGTCGGCCGCGTCCTCCTCGGCGTTCTGCGCGGCGATCCGCTTCGCGGTGCGGGTGCGCATGCCGTCGACCTTGCCGGCGATCTGCTCGGACATCGCGTCGCGCTGCCGGCTGAGCGCCACGTAGCTGATCGGGGCGGAGACCAGCCCGGCCAGCAGCACCAGGAAGACCACGCCGGAGCCGCCCGCGACCGGGATGACGCCGAAGTGGCCGAGCAGCAGGGCGATGAGCAGGCAGCCGAGGAAGATGCTGGCCCGCAGGGAGGTGTAGCGGAGCGTGGCGTGCGACTTGCTGCTCACGGGTGGGGGTCCTTCACTGCTGGGGGTACGGCGGGCGGCGCCCGGCCGGTCTCGTCCGGTGCCGGGGTCACGACCTCCCAGTGAAGCATGCCCTACACCCGTGCCCGCACGGGGCCGCGCACGGGTTCAGCGCAGTTCGAGCCACATCGTCACGTCGTCGCGGTCGTCACCCGGTCCGACCCGGATCGCGCCGGGCACCCGGCCGACCTCGGTGTAGCCGCTGCGGCCGTAGAACTTCTCCAGGCCGTGGCCGCCGCGCAGAGTGAGCCGCAGGCCGGCCAGGCCCCAGGCCCGGGCGGCCCGCTCGGCCTCGGCGAGCAGCTCGGCGCCGTACCCGCGGCCCTGCAGGTCGGGGTGGACCATGACCCGCTTGAGCATCCGCCAGTGCTCCATGAGGTCGAAGCGCTGCGACTCGAAGAAGACCACCGCGGCGAGCCGGCCGGATCCGCTCTCGCGGCCGACCAGCAGCCGGTCGGGGCCGGCCGGGGCGAGGCCCGCGAACTGCCGCTCGGCCGTGGGTCGGACCCGCTCGGCGGTGACCGGCGGGACGAACCCGACCGCACCCCCGGCGTTGCTGACCGCCGTCCAGAGGTCGACGATCTCGGCGCGCAGCCCGGGGGTGAGGTCCGGGTCCAGGGCGAAGTCCAGTGTCATGACCGCCAAGGCTACCTGGCCCTTACGAGCGGCAGGGCCGGCACCGGGCGCCGAACGTCAGGCGGCGACCGGGGTCGCCGGGGTCGCCGCCCGGCCGCGCAGGGCGAGGCAGAGCAGCACGGCCACCGCGCACAGGCCGCCGGCCGCGTACCAGGCCAGGTCGTAGTCGCCGAAGCGGTCGCGCACCGCGCCGGCCAGCCCGGCGACCAGGGCGGCGCCGATCTGGTGGGCGGCGAGGACCCAGCCGAAGACGATCGGGGCGTCCGGGCCGAAGTGGCGGCGGCACAGCGCCACGGTCGGCGGGACGGTGGCCACCCAGTCCAGGCCGTAGAAGATCACGAAGGCGAGGATCGGCGGCTGCAGCGAGTGGCCGAACAGCTGCGGCAGGAAGAGCAGGGACAGTCCGCGCAGCCCGTAGTAGACGACCAGCAGCCGGCGGGAGTCGAAGCGGTCGGTGAACCAGCCGCTGGCGATCGTCCCGGCCACGTCGAAGATGCCGATCAGGGCGAGCAGGTTCGCGCCGGTGGTGACCGGCATCCCGTGGTCGTGCGCGGCCGGGATGAAGTGGGTGCCGACCAGGCCCGCGGTGGTGGCGCCGCAGATCGCGAAGGAGCCGGCCAGCAGCCAGAACGCCCGGCTGCGGGCGGCGTCCCGCAGCACCCGCAGCGAGCGGGCCAGTGCGCTGCCGTCCGCGACCGGCGGGGCCGGCGGCTCGGTGGCGCCGTACGGGAGCAGGCCGACGTCGGCGGGGTGCTCGCGCATCAGCACCAGGACGGGGACGGCCACCGCGGTCGCCGCGAGCGAGACGACCACCACGGCGGTGCGCCAGCCGTGGTACTCGACCAGGTCGGCGAGCACCGGCATGAAGATGAGGTTGCCCGCGGCGCCGGCCGCGGTGAGCACCCCGGTGACCAGGCCCTGCCGGGCCTGGAACCAGCGGCCGGTGACGGTGGTGGCGAAGGCCCCGGCCATCGAGCCGCTGCCGAGGCCGACCAGCACGCCCCAGCAGAGGATCAGCTGCCAGCTCTGGGTCATCAGCACGGTCAGGCCGGCGCCGACCGAGATCAGCAGCAGCGCGCAGACGACGACCAGCCGTACGCCGAAGCGGTCCATCAGGGCCGCGGCGAACGGCGCGGTCAGTCCGTACAGGGTGAGGTTGACCGACACCGCGCTGCCGATGGTGGCGTGCGACCAGCCGAACTCGCTGTTCAGCGCGTCCATCATCAGGCCGGGGGCGGAGCGCATGCCGGCGGAGCCGACCAGGACGAGCAGGGCGACGGCCGCCACCACCCAGGCGTAGTGGAGGCGGGGGGTGCGGACGGGCTGTCCGGTGGACGGGCGGGTGGTCAGTTCGGTCACGCAGGAGAGTCTCCCGGCCGCGCGGCGGGCGCACGAGTGGCCTGACTGCCAGCTTTCGTCAGGATCGGGCCACTCGGGCGCCCCGGGTCACTGCCCGGCGGCCCGCTCCAGGGTGCTGATCGGGCGGGCCAGCAGCAGCGCGGCGACCACCAGCAGGCCCACCGCGCCGCCGGCGGCGAGCACCGTCCGGGCGCCGAGCGCCGCGGCGGCGGGGCCGGCCAGCGCGGCACCGACCGGGGCCATGCAGACCGACCCGGCCACCTCGTAGGCGTGGATCCGGTTCAGTACCTCGCCCGGCACCTGGGTCTGCACGCTGGTCGCCCACATGACGCCCCAGAAGGTGGTGCCGGCCCCGGCCGTCAGGAAGCACAGGCCGAGCAGCGGCACCGGCAGGCCGAGCACGATGCCCAGCGGGTAGAGCGGGTAGGCCAGCATCGCCAGCGCGCCGCCGCGCAGCGGGCGCCGCGGCTTGACCCGGATGGCGAGCAGCCCGCCGAGCACCGTCCCGGCACCGAACGCGCCGTTCAGCAGGCCGTACGCGGTGGAGCCGTGCGCCGGGACGATCAGCCCGGCCGCGATCGGCAGCAGCGGGCCGAAGCACAGCACGCTGTAGAACATCCAGATCACGATGGTGCCCCACATCCAGGAGCGGGAGCGGAACTCGTGCCAGCCGACGACCAGGTTGCGCCAGAGGCTGTCCCCGGGCGGCGGGGCGGGGACGGGGCCGAGCCGCAGCGCGAGCAGGCAGACCGCGCTCAGGCCGTAGGCGACGGCGGCGAGCACCATCACCCAGCCGGTCGCGGCCGCACCGGCCAGCACGCCGGCCAGCGCCGGGCCGAGCAGCGTGGTGAGCGCCTCCGAGGTGCGCAGCACCCCGTTGGCGCCCTGGACGTCGCGGGCGACCAGCGGCACCGTGGAGGCGGCGCCCGGCTGGAACATCGCGGCGGCGGCGCCGGCCAGCGCGAGCAGGGCGTACAGCTGCGCCAGGCTGTCGACGCCGCGGAAGAACAGCACCGCCAGCAGGATCCGGGTGCCGAGGTTGACCGTGTCGGCGGCGATCATCAGCCGGCGGGCGGTGAACCGGTCGGCGAGGACGCCGCCCACCAGCACCAGGCCCGCGAACGGCGCCATCAGGAACGCCATCGCGTAGCCGACGCTGGCGAGCGAGTGGCCGGCGCCGAGCAGGCCGGCCGAGACGGCGACCGGGAGCATGGCGTCGCTCAGCAGGCCGGAGCTGCGGGCGGTGAAGTAGAGCCGGAAGTTGCGGGACCAGATGGCGGGGGCGGGGGCGGCCGGCCGGGCGGGGGCGGTGGCGGATCTCAGTTCGGGCACAGCAGCAGTTTTGGTGTAGACCACTTGGGTGGCCAGTGATTTACGGGTCACAATGTGGCGGCAACCGGCGGAAGGGAGCGCACGATGGCCGACGAGGCACCGGTGCACCAGGTCGCGGTGCTCGCGCTGGACCGCGTGATCGCCTTCGAACTCGCCATCCCCGCCAGGATCTTCGAGTCGGCGCGCGGCCCGGGCGGCGCGCCGCTGTACCGGGTGGCGACCTGCACCGTGGACGGCGGCCCGGTCGCCACCAGCTCCGACTTCTCGATCACCGTCGACCACGGTCCCGAGCTGCTGGAGCGGGCCGACACGGTGGTGGTCCCGGCCCAGCGGGATGGGGCGCGCGGCGTCGCGGCCGATGCGCTGGACCCGCGGGCGATCGCCGCGCTGGCCCGGGTCCGGCCCGGCACCCGGCTGGTCTCGATCTGCACCGGCGCCTTCGTGCTGGCCGCCGCCGGGCTGCTGGACGGCCGGCCGGCCACCACGCACTGGGCCTACACCGCGGAGTTCGCCCGCCTCTTCCCGCAGGTGCGGCTCGACCCGGACGTCCTGTACACCGACGACGGCGACATCCTGACCTCGGGCGGCGTGGCGGCCGGGGTGGACCTCTGCCTGCACCTGGTGCGGCGCGACCACGGCAGCGCGGTGGCCAACGCGGTCGCCCGGCACTGCCTGGTGCCGCCGTGGCGCGAGGGCGGCCAGAAGCAGTACGTGCAGGCACCGGGGCCCGCCCCGGACACCGGGACCTCCGGCACCGCGAACGTCCGCGCCTGGGCGCTCGACCACCTGGCCGAGACGCTGTCCCTGCGGGACCTGGCGGCCCGGGCGGGGATGAGCGTGCGCACCTTCACCCGCCGGTTCCGGACCGAGACCGGCAGCAGCCCCGGGGAGTGGCTGACCGTCCAGCGCACCGCGCTGGCCCGGCAGTTGCTGGAGGAGACCGACCTGTCGATCGACCAGGTGGCGCGGCGCTCCGGATTCGGCACCGCGGCGTCGCTGCGGCTGCAGCTGCGCGGCCGCCTGGACGTGGCGCCGAGCGCGTACCGGCGCACCTTCCGGGCCGAGCCGGCCCCGTCGGCCGCGGGCGGCGGGGCGGCGCGCACATCCCCGGCGCGCGCCGCGCCGCCGTCCGACCGGGCACACGGGGCCTGAACCCGCGCACCGGCGCTCCGCACTCGCCGAGGAGGCAGTCCGGCGGTGGGCAGCCGTGTCCCCCCGGTGCTACCCGCCGGGTCGTCCTCGGCGTCCCCTCGCAACGGATCGCCGCACCCAAGGGTGATCAGTCGGATACGTCACGTCAATGGGCTGTCCGAAATTCGGATCGGCGGCGGGAGGCCGCGGGAGTGCGGTGGCGGGGCCGGCTCGGAGCGGCGGGCGGCACGCCCCCGGCGCACGCCGGGCCGGTGTGCGGGGGGCCGGGCGGGGGGCCGGCCGGGCGGGTGGCTGCGGCGGCGGTGCGGGGAGGGGCGCGACGGCGGGTCGTGCGGGGCCGCGGCGGTGCGGTGCTCGCGGCGGTGCGCGGCGGGTGCGGGCGGCAGCGGGCGCGGCGGGTGTGCGGTGGGACGTGGTCCGCGGGGTGCGGGTCGCGGACCGGTCAGAGCTGCCAGGCAAACTCGTCCAGCACGGGCACCTCGGCGGGGACGGCGGCCGCGGCGTTCGGGTCGATCTCGCACCAGACGCGCTTGCCGGAGCCGTCCGGGTACCAGCCCCAGCGGTCGCAGAGCAGCTCGACCAGCTCCAGCCCGCGGCCGTTGGTGGCCTCTCCGCCGGCGTGCCGGGGCGCCGGGGCCGTCCGGCTGGCGTCCGCCACCTCCACCCGCACGGGGACTGAGACGGTGTCACCCGACACCGTGTCGGCCACCGGCATGGTGAGTCGCAGGACGGCCGGACAACCGGTGTGCACCACCGCGTTGGTGACCAGCTCCGAGACGACCAGCACCAGGGTCTCCGCCATCGGGGCGTCCGGGTCCAGGCCGTGGCCGCTCAGCCGGTTGCGTACCCAGCGGCGTGCCCTGCCGACCTCCGACGGATCCGCCTGCACCGCCAGTTGCACCTGTAGTACCTGCACCGCTCCACCACCCGCACTCGGTATTCGGCCACCCACCCCCTGACGCCCGGCCCGGGCGACAGGGGCCTTCGAGTGGCCGGGAGCAGAGCCCGCAGCGTCCGCGTTCCCTGCTTCCGGCCGCTCCTCATCAAGCCGGTCCGGTCGGCCGCGCACAGCGGGTGCGCCTGGCCGGGCCGCCCATGGCTTCGACACGAATACGCCTCAGGATGAGACGACCCAGGGGCCGCAGCAAGCGCTTCGGGCATATTCCAGCGATCGGGGGACAGCTCGGTGCATACTGTCCCGCTCACCCTGACGGGGTTCGCACCGGTGAGCGTCCGGCCGGGCGGAACTTCTGCACGAGCACAACGACGGTACCGCCACGGCACCCGAATGGGGCGTCCGCCACGACCGAACCGCCGTGCCCGGCCGTGTCGAGCCGCCGCGCCGGGGCGGGGCCCCTTCCAAGATTCTGACGATCCGAAACCTCCGTTCCCCTTCTTCGCACAATCCGCACGGTCGGGAAAGCCGCCGGGATACCGTGGTGCGAAGCACGGCCCGCGCAGGAGGGGAGGGGCCATGAGTACGCCCGACGAGCGGCTCCACCAGCGCCTCGCCCGCGGCGAGGAGGCCGCCCTCGGCGAGCTGTACGACCGGTTCGCCCCGCTCGTGCACGGTCTGGCCGCCCGCATCCTCGACGACCAGGAGGCGGCCGAGCAGCTCACCCGCGAGGTCTTCGCCCACCTGTGGACCCGCCCCGATGCGTACCGGCCGGAGGAGGGCTCGCTGCGCGCCTGGCTGGGCGCGCTCACCCACCGGCGCGCCGTCGAGCGGCTGCGCCACCGCCACGGCGGCGCACGGGTCGCCGAGCGGGCCGCCGCCCGCGGCTACCAGGTCGTTGCGGCCCTCCCCGAGGCGCTGCGCGAGGCGGCCGGCCGCGATCCCGTCCGCCGTACGGGCGGCGGCGAGCGCGGCGGCGGGTACCGGATGCGGCTCGGCCTGTACCTGGTCGCCCCCGAAGCGGGCGGCGGCCCGCACGGGCACCCCGGCGCGGTGACCGCGACCGGGGCCGGACGGCCCGCACCGTGACGGCCGGCGGGCGCCACGAGGACCTGCGCTCCCTGCTCGGGGCGTGGGCGCTCGGCACCTGCCCGCGGCCGGCCGCCGCCGAGATCGCCCGCCACCTCACCGGGTGCGCGGACTGCGCCGAGGAGGCCGCCCGGCTCACCGGCGCCGCCGCCGAGAACTGCACGGACGAACCGCTCGACCTCTCCGGCACGCTGCGCCGGCAGGTGCTGGAGCACTGCCTGGCCCGCCGCCCGGCGGAGCTGCCGATACCGGACTGGGCCGGCCCGTACGCGGCGGAGAGCGCCCGGCTGGACGCGCTGCTGTGCGACCTCGGCCCGGCGGAGTGGCACGAGGTCGCCGAACTGCCGTGGCACGGCGGCGTGCAGCGCTGGCGCCCGGCCGAGGTGCTCTGCCACCTGGCGGCGGTTGACGGCTACCTCTCCCCCGCCCTCGGGCTGGCCGACCCGATCGGGTACGGCGCGGGCGGGCCGGCTGTCCCGCCGCCGGCGCGCGTCCCGGAGCAGGGCCGCCCCGCCGGGGTGCTCGACCGCACCCACGCCCTGATCACCGCGGTCGGCGGCGACGACCCGGACCAGGTCCGCACCCGGTGGCGCGGCCAGAGCCACGCCCTGCTGCGGGCCGCCGCCCGGGCCGGCGGGGGCGACGCGCCGGTCGACTACGGCTTCGCCGTCCTGCCGCTGCGCGACGCCTTCCTCGACCGGGCCTTCGAGTGCTGGATCCACGGCGACGACATCGCCCGGGCGGTCGACTACCCGTACCCGCCGCCGGCCCCGCAGCACCTGCACCGGCTGATCGACCTCGGCGCCCGGATGCTCCCGCAGGTGCTGGCGGCCCTGCGCGGACCCGGGGCGGCCGGCCCCCGCCCGCGGCGGGCGGGCGCTGCGCGAGGGCTCACGCGGCCGGCCGGAGGCGGGGTGGTGATATCGCGGGTCGG
>NZ_JBHWBW010000232.1:0-11762 GCF_042735675.1 Kitasatospora sp. NPDC059571 | reverse complement strand
GCCCGCGCACGGCCGGAGGCGGTCGGGGCCGTCAGCGCCGGTGCAGTGGCCACAGGCGCTGAGCGCGCTCTTCGTCGCGCTCACCGCGGCGACGTTCGTGGTCGTCTGCGTGGTGGGCTGGATGGTCTCCTACCACCCGCTCCAGGGCGTCGCGTCCCTCCAACTGCCGCACGGTCTCTCGCAGCTGTGGCCGATCATCGTCAACGGCCCGTGGCTCGCCTGCTGTCTCTCGGTGCTGCGCGCCGCGCTGGAGGGGCGCCGCGTCGTGTACCCCTGGGCGGTCCTGGTCCTGTTCTCCGGTTTCTCCACGGCGCTCTGCATCGCCGACGAGCCGCACATGATGCCCTACATCGCGGTCGCGGGACTTCCCCCGCTCACCGCCGTCGCCTCCCTGCACCAACTCGTGCGCCAGCTCACCCTGAACGGCGCGGACCGCTCGCGTCCGTCCGCCGCCCGCCGGGCCTCGCACCGGATGTCCCGCTGACCGCCGCCTCGTCGTGCTCCGGAGAGGCCTCTCCGTCGCCGTGCCTCTCCCCGCTGTTCGTGCGGAGCTCCGTCGGAAGCGGCCTCAGCCGTGCACCGGGCCCGCCGCGATGACGGCCCCCGGTCAGCCGAACAGCAGTTCGGATGCCGGGGTGTGGTTACCGGTAACCGAGGCTCCGGCCATCGCCGAGGCGGCCGTGTCCGGGGCGGTGCAGGGCGGTACGACCAGCAGCAGGAAGTGATCCTGGAAGCCCCGTGTGACGCTGATCGTCGCATCGCTGCCGGCAAACCAGTTGACCCTGACCATCAGGCCGTTCGCCAGGACGGACCTCGGCACGGCGTCCCAGGCGGAGGTGTCGAGGCCGACCCGGACGATGCGTCCGACATGGGCTCCGAGCGCGGTGATCAGGTCCGGCAGCTCGGTGAGGACACGGTTCGAGCGGGGCCACCACGCGCCGTCGAAGACGCCCCCCCGCGCCAGGGTCGGTTCCAGCAGCAGGCGCGGCAGCAGCGGGACCCCGGGCGCCGACCACGGCTCGGAAGAGGGGGGTACGGGAAGAGGGATCGGCATCACGAGGGGCCGCCCGTCCGGTCCGGGAAGGACCAATTGTTGACCCAGGGCGACGCCGGCGCCGGTGCCGGTGTGCGGAATGTCCTCGGTTGCCTCCCACGGTACTCCGCCGCGGTCCCCCTGGGCCGCGCACCGCGGGAGTAGGCTCGGACACATCCAGGGCATCCCGCATTCCGGTACCCGTGCCGGCTTCGTTCTGGGTTCAAGGTCGGCCCGGCAGTGCCCGCGGGCGGCCGGAGACGGGAAGCGGTGAACGCCGTGACCACCCACCCCCCGCAGTCGGCACGGCCCGGCCAGGGCCTCACGGTCGCCGACGCCATGGAATCCTGCGACTACCAGATAGCCGACGACAGCCCCGTCGACCGGGCCAACGACATCTTCCACAGCGCCCACGTCGAGTACCTGCTCGTCCGCGACCACGACGGCCGCTGCGAGGGACTGGTCACCCGCAGCGGCCTCCATCCGTTCCTCACCCGCTCCTGGTACACCGAGCGGACCGCGATCAGCGCCACCGCGCACCAGCGCGGCCCGTTCGCCTGGCCGGCCATGGGCCTGGCCCTGGCCGCGGTCACGATGCGGGTCAAGCACCTGGCGGTCTGGCCGGTCGTCGACGAGGACGGCTTCGGCCTCGGCGTGCTCACCGCGGACCACGCCGCCGGCCTGCTGGCCGCCGGGTCCGCATGAGCCGACGCGGCGGCTCCCGCGGTCCTCCGCCGGGAGGTCCACCGCCGTCGCCGCATGCCGAAGCGCTCTCCTGGGAAGAGTTCTCCGCCCTCCCAGGCCCCCGCCGACGCACGGCTGGGGCCCCTGTGCGGTGGTACCGGTCAACAGGTCGAGTCGGGCCCGTTCCTACGTGCCGGCAGGCCGCACCCGATCGTGATCACCGCGGATCGGGCGGGTCAGCGCTGCAGGGTGAGGACGCCGGGCCGGTACGGCAGTTGGTCGTAGGGGCCGCCCGCCGTGGCCGACTTGCCCTGGTAGAGGAACTGCAGGTTGCAGGGGTCGATGGTCATGGTCTGGTCCGGGTTGTTGCGGACCAGGTCGCCATGGCTGATGTCGTTGGTCCAGGACGCGCCGCTGTTGGCCTTGCCGGCGAAGGGGTTGCTCTCGGTGGCGGCCTGCGGTGTCCACGAGCCGTTCAGGCTGGTGGCCGTGAACGAGCGGAAGTAGCGCTGCTCGCTCGCGCCGCGCGCCTCGACGATCATGAGGTACTGGTTCCGGTCCTTGACCTTGTAGACCTGCGGGGCCTCGAACAGGTTCTTCACGGTGTCGGTCATGACCGTGGTGTAGGAGGAGCCGAAGCTGCCCGGGAAGTTCCCGATCGGCATGCTCGCCCGGTAGATGCTGCCGTTGTCACCGGCGAAGAACAGGTACATGTTCTGGTCGTCGGCGATCAGGGTCTGGTCGATCGGGCCGGTGCCGGAACCCGCGATGCTGCCGGTGAAGAGCGGCTGCGGCGAGGACCAACCGTTGGGGTTGGTGGGGTCGCTGGACGTCCGGTAGACGAACGGCCACTGGCCCCACTGGTACGCGAGCACCCAGATCTTCTTCGGCGCGAAGTAGAACAGCGTGGGCGCCACCGCGGCCTGGCCCATCCCGCTCTGCCCGGCGGACGCCATGTCCGACCAGTTGGTGAACGGGCTGAACATCATCGAGCCGTACGACGATCCCGACACGTTCGACGCGTAGACCAGGTGCTTCCCGTTGTACACGACGTTCGTGAAGTCCTTCACCGACGCCCACCCGTTCGCCGGCTGCGCCAGTGCGCCGGTGGAGGACCACCGGTACGTCGAGGGAAGGGCGCACGTGCCGCTGGGCGCGGGAGTTGTCGGGGTCGGAGCCGGGGTGGGCGACCCGGCCGGCCGGAGGGTCCAGTGCTGGTTGGCGGCGCCCCAGGAGTCCCAGATCTGGACGGCGGTGCCGTTGGCTGTCTGGTTGCCGGGGGTCTCCAGGGCCTTGCCGGAGGAGACATTGGTGAGGGTGTAGGAGCCGTCGCCGTTGCGGGCGGCCTTCCAGTGCTGGTTGGCTCCGCCGTTGTTGTCCCAGACCTGCAGCTTGGTGCCGTTGGCGGCCTGGCCGGCCGGATCGTCCAGGACCCGGCCGCTGGCGATGTTGGTGAAGGTGTAGGAGCCGTCGCCGTTCTTGTTGGCCCGCCACTGCTGGTTGGTGGCGCCGCTGGCGTCCCAGACCTGGAGCGGAGTGCCGTTGCCCTTCTGTCCGGCGGGCTCGTCGAGGACGCGTCCGGCGGCGCCCATCGCGGAGAGCGTGTAGACGGTGCCGGAGTTGATGGCGCCGTCCGGCGTGCTGCCGCCGGCGCCGCCGAGGGTGGTGAGGACGGCGTTGTAGGCGGGCTTCTTGTTGCCGTTGCCGTCGAACAGCAGCGGGTTCTCGCCGCCGCGCCAGGAGTCGCTGTCGCGGATGCCCCAGAGGGTGATGCCGGTGCAGCGGGCGACGCCGAGGCAGGCCTGGACGGCGCTCGTGTAGGCGGTGGGGGACGCCTGGGCGATGTCGAGCTCGGTGAGCTGCACGTCCACGCCGAGCGCGGCGAAGTTGGCGAGGGTGGTCCGGAAGCTTGCCGGCGGGCCGCCGGCGCCGAAGTGGCTCTGGAAGCCGACGCAGTCGATGGGCACACCGCGGGACTTGAAGTCCTTGACCATGCTGTAGACGCCCTGGGTCTTGGCGTCGGTCCAGTTCTCGAGGTTGTAGTCGTTGTAGCAGAGCTTGGCCGCGGGATCGACGCCCCGGGCGGTGCGGAAGGCCTCCTCGATGAAGCCGTTGCCCAGCACGTTCTGGAACACCGAGCTGCGGTGCTGGCCGCTGCCGCCGTCGGCGAAGGCCTCGTTGACCACGTCCCAGGCGTAGATCTTGCCCTTGTAGTGGGTCATCTCCTGGGTGATGTGGTTGTTCATCACGCCGCGCAGGGTGTTGGCGTCCTTGACGGACTTCACCCAGTCGGGAAGCTGGGAGTGCCATACCAGGGTGTGGCCGCGCATCTTCTGGCCGTGTGCGGCGGCGTGGTTGACGATCGAGTCGGCGGGGGCGAAGTTGAACGACCCGCGGGAGGGCTCGACGGCGTCCCACTTCATCTCGTTCTCCGGGGTGACCATCTTGAATTCCCGGTCGAGAACGGTGGAGTACGTGGAGTCGCCGAGCCTGCCCGCGGCCACGGCCGTGCCGAAGTAGCGGCCGCTGACGGCCGCTGCGTCAGCGAGGGTGGTCGGCGTGCCGGCGTTCGACGTGAACGCGGCCTGGGCGACCAGTGGTACGGCTGCACCCACGGCGGCGAGCACCACGGCAGCGGCGATCAGGCGGCGGGTCGGCGGCCGGCGGCGATGAGAGCGTTTCTGATCCGACAACAACTTGCCTCTCTGGCGCAGTGGGCCTTGGTCTCGGCCACGGTTACCTGCCAGTTGCCGCCACGCACGCGAAGGTTGCCGTGATCGGGAGAACTTTTCGGTCGAGCCCGCGATCGGCGCGGCCCTCGTCCCGTCGCGGCGAGGCCGCCCCGGATCGCGCGGGAGCCCGCGGCATTCCCGGCGTCGTCGGCGCGACGGGCCATTGGTGTTCCATCAGACGCGGCGGGGCCGCGGGCCGTGCGGCCGCGGCCCCGCCCAGGGGGTCGGGATCAGGAGGGGTCGCCGTATTGGAGACCGCGTCCGTTGGTGCCGATGTACACCCGGCCGTAGGTGTCGGGGTCACCGGTGACGATGCGCTGGCCGGCGAAGTTGCCCCACTGGTGGGCGTCGTCGTTGATCCGGACCCAGCCGGCGCCCTCGTCGGTGGAGCGGAAGACGCCGGCGACGCCCTTGACGGTGCCGATCAGGTACAGCGCCTGGTACGAGGTGCCCGGTGCGGCCTTGCCGAAGCCGACGGCGGAGGCGGACTCCACCGAGGACAGCTTGGTGAAGCTGCGGCCGCCGTCGGTGGAGTGCAGCAGACCCGTGCCGTCGCCGGCGAGCCACAGGTCGCCCGCGACGCCGGGGACGGCGCTGAGCTTGCCGCCCGGCAGGTTGCCGGCGCGGGCGGTGAAGTTCGCGCCGCCGTCGGTGCTGGCGTAGAGCGTGCCGTTGTTCAGCGAGTAGAAGGTGCTGGCCGAGGACCGGTCGGCGACGACCACGGCATCGTTGCCGAGGCCGTTGACCTTCGACCAGCTCGCGCCCCGGTCGGTGGAGCGGTACGGGGCCTGGCCGGCCTCGGTCCAGACGAAGCTGGAGCCGTCCGCCGCGATCGCGATGCGGCCGCTGTCCGCGCTGGGCACCGGCTCGCCCTTGAAGCCGTTCCAGGTGTGGCCGCCGTCGGTGGAGAGGGCGCCGTCCTGCTTGCCGCCCCGGCCGACCCGGACCACCAGCGAGGGGGTGGACTGGGCGTAGTCGACGGAAGTGCTGTTGTAGATCTCCGGGTTGGTCAGCCGCCCGGTGGGCTCCTTCGTGAGGTCGTCGTACACGAAGCCGCCCTGGTCGCCCAGCGAGGTGATGAGGGCGGCGGCCCCGGGCGGGGAGACCGCGTCGTAGTACGCCGTCTCCTCCAGCCCGCGGGCTCCGATGAACCAGTGGCTGGTGCCGCCGTTGTCGGTCGCGTTGGCGTCCTTGCTGGCCCAGATGCCGTTGCCGGTGCCGTACATCACGTGCCCGGAGTCGAACGGGTCGATGCTCAGCGCGGTCATCCAGTGCCCGATCCCGGTGCCGAGGTACGGGGCGATGGAGGCGTCGCGCACGGACCTGTCGGACTGGGTCTTCCAGGTCGCACCGCCGTCGGTGCTGCGGTAGACCTCGTCCTGCGGCCACCAGCGGTCCAGCGTGGTGACCATCACCGTGGACGGCTTCTGCGGGTCGACGGCCAGACCGGCGAACCCGTAGCCGCCCTGGGACGGCGAGATGTTCTTCCACGCCCCGCCGGAGGTGTTGTACTTCCACACCGAACCCGCCGTCACGCCGTTGGGCCCGGGGGCGTTGCTGTACGTCAGGTACAGCGAGCCGTCACCGGAGAGCACGCCGTGCTGCGGCACCTGGCCGGTGGGCTGCCCGGAGACGGCCTGCCAGGTGTTGCCGCCGTCGGTGGAGCGGTACAGGTTGGTGGACCTGTCGGCGACGCCGACGTAGATCGTGTTGCTGCCGGCCGGGCCGTAGGTCACGAAGGAGATGCCGGTGCCGAAGCTCGCGCCGTTCTTGACCGGGAACGAGGAGACCTGGTTCCAGGTCTGGCCGTGGTCGGTGCTGCGCCACAGGCCGTTCTTGCGGGTGCCGAGCAGCAGGGTGTCGTGGTTCGCGGGGTCGATCACCAGGCGCTCGCCCGCCCCCCGGCCGTCCTCGTTGCCGCCCAGCTTGAACGGCAGGTCGGTACGCTGGAAGGTGCGGCCGCGGTCGGTGGAGCGCAGGATCGCGCCGTTGCCGGCCCAGTCGTTGGTGTAGGTGCCGGCCGCGAGGTAGAGCCGGTCCGGGTCGACCGGGTCGGTGGCCAGCGACTCGATGCCCAGCAGGTTCCAGTCCTTCTGACCGACCCAGTCGGTGAGCGGTGTCCACTGCTCGGCGCCGGTGTCCCAGCGGTACGCGCCACCCATGTCGGTGCGCGCGTACAGCAGGCCCTTCTCCTTCTGGTTGAAGACCAGGCCGGTCACGTAACCGCCGCCCGCCACCGGGGCGTTCCGCCACACGTACGATCCGGACCCGGTCTGCGCACCGCCGCTGTCAGCCACCTTCACCAGCTTCCACTGCTGGTTGGCACCACCCCACCCGGGCCACTGGATGATCTGCGCGCCCTGGTCCATGGAGTTGCCCGTGACGTCCAGGACCTGACCGCTCTTGCGCGAGGTGAAGGTGACGGCGTCGGAACCGCTCACATCGCCGATCCGCCACTGCTGGGAGGCGGAGGAGCGGTCCGTCTGCTGTTCGGCGGCAGCCGCCTGGCCGGTCGAGTCGCCCGCTATGCCCAGCACCTTGCCACTGTTGCGGTTCACCAGCTCGTAGTAGCCGTCCCCGGTGGACTTCAGCCGCCACTGCTGGTTGGCGGTGTTCTGGTCGGTCCACTGCTGGATCCGGGTGCCGTCGGCGGTGGAGAAGCCGTTGACGTCCAACACCTTGCCACTGCGTACCGAGACCAGCCTGTAGTAAGCACCGCTGTCGACCGTCGCGGCCTGGGAGTCCTCGGGTGTGAACATGAAGTACGAGACGCCGGCGAGGGGCACACCGAGCGCAAGAGCGGTGGCGCTCAGACGACGGCGGTGACGCCCGCGGCGCCCGCCGTTCAGGGGGTTGCTCATGGGTGGACGTTCTCCTTGCGAACTGTGCACGACAGAAGGCGGATCGGGACACCGGCACTGGCCGGATCTGCTTCCTTGTGGTCACAGGCTCCGCAAAGGGTTGCCGCGAGCCGGAAACAATTTCCGGTCACCTCGTGGTGAGGTGGACGCCGATCAGCGTCCGGGGTGACGTCGGCTCCCTCGGCGTCGACGTTCCACCCGCGCGTACCCAGAAGGGTCGACGTCCGTACAAATGGCTCAAGAACACGGCTGAGCGGTCATATCGGATGCGGTGGCGCTGAGGAGCACCGCCGCACACGTCGGCAGAACGGCTCCTGCCGACGCGCCGCCGGCGCGGACCAGGCCGTCCGGCCATGCCCGGCGGCGGGTGAGCACGGACGGTTGGCGTTCACCCGTCGTCCGGCCGCCCGGTAGGCCTGTACGGCGACGCGCCGTCCCGGAAGGCGAAAGTCGCTCGGGACGGCGCTCGTCTGCAGGTCAGTCAGCCAGCGGCAGGTACACCCGGTTGCCCTGGGCGGCGAACTCCTCGGACTTGGCCTGCATGCCGGCCAGGGCCTCGGCGTCGTAGCCGGACTCGACGGCGGTCGCTCCGTCGCCGTGCTCGTCGCGGATCTTCTGACTGATCTTCATGGAACAGAACTTGGGGCCGCACATGGAGCAGAAGTGGGCGGTCTTGGCGGGCTCGGCGGGGAGCGTCTCGTCGTGGAAGTCGCGCGCGGTCTCCGGGTCGAGCGCCAGGTTGAACTGGTCCTCCCAGCGGAACTCGAAGCGGGCGTCGGAGAGCGCGTCGTCCCACTCCTGGGCGCCCGGGTGCCCCTTGGCGAGGTCGGCGGCGTGGGCGGCGATCTTGTAGGTGATGACACCGGTCTTCACGTCGTCCCGGTTGGGCAGGCCCAGGTGCTCCTTGGGCGTGACGTAGCAGAGCATGGCGGTGCCCCACCAGGCGATCATCGCGGCGCCGATGCCCGAGGTGATGTGGTCGTAGCCGGGCGCGACGTCCGTGGTGAGCGGGCCGAGGGTGTAGAACGGCGCCTCGTCGCAGATCTCCTTCTGGAGGTCCATGTTCTCCCTGATCTTGTGCATCGGGACGTGGCCCGGGCCCTCGATCATCACCTGGACGTTGCGCTCACGGGCGATCCGGCCGAGCTCGCCGAGCGTCTGGAGCTCGGAGAACTGGGCGTCGTCGTTGGCGTCCGCGATGGAGCCGGGCCGCAGGCCGTCACCGAGCGAGAAGGTGACGTCGTAGGCCGCGAGGATGTCGCAGAGCTCCTCGAAGTTGGTGTAGAGGAAGTTCTCCTCGTGGTGCGCCAGGCACCAGGCCGCCATGATCGAGCCGCCGCGCGAGACGATGCCGGTCTTGCGCCGGGCGGTGAGCGGGACGTACCGCAGCAGCACGCCGGCGTGCACGGTCATGTAGTCGACGCCCTGCTCGCACTGCTCGACGACCGTGTCGCGGTAGACCTCCCAGCTGAGGTCCTCGGCGCGGCCGTCGACCTTCTCCAGCGCCTGGTAGAGCGGCACGGTGCCGATCGGCACGGGGGAGTTGCGCAGGATCCACTCGCGGGTGGTGTGGATGTTGCGGCCGGTCGAGAGGTCCATGACGGTGTCGGCGCCCCAGCGGGTCGCCCAGGTCATCTTCTCGACCTCCTCCTCGATGGAGGAGGTGACCGCGGAGTTGCCGATGTTGGCGTTGATCTTCACCAGGAAGTTGGTGCCGATGATGGCCGGCTCGACCTCGGGGTGGTTCACGTTGACCGGGATGACGGCCCGGCCGCGCGCCACCTCGGCACGGACGAACTCCGGCGCCAGGCCCTCGCGGAGGGCCACGAACTCCATCTCCGGGGTGACCACGCCCTGCTTGGCGTAGGCGAGCTGGGTGACGGCGGCTCCGCCGCGGCCGCGCAGCGGACGGCGCGGCCGGCCGGGGAAGACGGCGTCGAGGTTGCGCAGGTTGCCCCCGCGCGGCGCGGTGTGCCGGATCCCGTCGTCCTCCGGCCTGGCCTCCCGGCCGTCGTACTCCTCGACGTCGCCGCGCTGGCGGATCCAGGCGTCCCGCAGCGCGGGCAGCCCGCGCCGCACGTCCGCCTCGTAGGACGGATCGGTGTACGGGCCGGAGGTGTCGTACAGCGGGACGCTGCGGCCGTTGGTGAGGTCGACCTCGCGGTACGGGACCCGCAGGTCGGGGCGGCTGCCCTCGCGGTAGGCCTTGCGCCAGGCCGGGGTGGGGTAGCCGGTGGACGCGCTGCGGACGGTGCCGGCCGCCCGGCCGGAGGCAGACTGCGGCTGTGCTTCGAACGTGGTCATCAGACCTCTACTCCCTACGCCGGCATTACCCGGTCAGGTTCCTGCGGTCGGCGCAGCGGTCGGTTCGCGTACCCGCGGACCTTTCAGCGCCCTCTCAGCCCGGTGCTCCGAGCTCCCGTTGGTCGCAGGCGGCTGCCTGCAACAAGACGTCAACACCGTAGCGGGCGCTCCCGCCCCGGTCCAGACGGGTTCCGGCCAGCGGACTCCCGGGGCACACTGGGCGCATGGTGGGCAGCACGGGGCGGGTGACGGGCCGGGTCGGGCCGGGTCTGGTCGGCGAGGTGATGGTGCACGTCCCCGGGCGCGGCGGCACCGAGGCGTTCCTCGCGTACCCGGCGGTGCCGGGGGAGAGCCTGTCGCCGGGGACGGCGGTGGTGGTGGTCGAGTACCAGCCGCCGCGGACGGTGTACGTGGCCCCGCTGATCTGACCGGCCGCCAGGGGCGGTCGGCGGCGCTGCGGACGGCGGTGACCGGGCCGGGACGCAGTTGCAGCAAAGGCTCGACAAAATGCTCTTCCCAAGTGATCGGGAGAGGCGCAGAATCTCCTGCTGCCACCGCGTTCCGCGCCTTCCTGCACAACAGAGCGCAGCCACGGAACACGGGTGTGCCCTGAAGGGGGAATCAGCCGATGCTCATCGGCATCGCAGCAGCGGCCGGCCTGGCCGCACTCATCATCCTGATCGTGCTCTTCAAGCTCATGTGGCGGGTCGCCGAGCCGAACGAGGCACTGATCATCTCCGGTTCCAAGCACCGCTCCGAGGGGGTCGCGGACGGGCTGGGGTTCCGGATCGTCACCGGCCGCGGCACCCTGGTGATGCCCGGCGTCCAGGTGGTGCGCAAGCTGTCCCTGGACCTGAACGAGGCCGACCTGGACGTCGAGTGCGTGACGTCGCAGGGTATTCCGGTGCACGTCAAGGGCGTTGTCATCTTCAAGGTCGGGGACGACCCGGTGTCCATCGCGAACGCGGCACGCCGCTTCCTGGACCAGCAGAAGATGATGGGCCACCGGGTGCACAACGTGTTCGCCGGCCACCTCCGCTCCATCGTCGGCGGGTTGACGGTCGAGGACATGATCCGCGACCGCGAGCGGCTGACCGGCGAGACCCGGGCGGCGTCCGGCGCCGAGATGGAGAAGCTCGGCCTGATCATCGACTCGCTGCAGATCCAGGAGATCCTGGACCCGACCGGCTACATCAAGAACCTCGCCGCGCCGCACGCCGCGGCCGTCCAGCGCGACGCGCGCATCGCGGCCGCGGAGGCAGACCGGCAGGCCACCCAGGCGGAGCAGGAGGCGTTCGCCCGCAAGGCCGAGGCGACCCGCAACTCCGGTATCCAGCAGGCCGGCTACCAGGCCGAGATGGAGACCGCGACCGCCCGGGCGATGCAGGCCGGCCCGCTGGCGCAGGCCGCCGCGCGGCAGGAGGTCGTCGTCCAGGAGACCAAGGTCGCCGAGCTGGAGGCGCACCGCAAAGAGCAGCAGCTCCAGGCGGACGTCCGCAAGCCGGCCGACGCCCGGGCGTACGAGACCCGGACGAAGGCGCAGGCCGACCGTGACGCGCGGATCTCCGCGGCCGAGGCGCTCGCCCGGGAGACCGAGCTGAAGGCGGCGGCCGAGGCGAACCGGGTGAAGATCGCGGCCAACGCCGAGGCGGAGGCCACCCGGGCCCGCGGTCTGGCGTCCGCGGAGGCCACCAAGGCGACCGGCCAGGCCGAGGCGGCGGCGGCCGAGGCGAAGGGTCTGGCGGCGGCCGAGGCGGCCCGCGCGCTGGGTCTCGCCGAGGCCGAGGCGATCAAGGCCCGTGCCGCGGCCCTGGCGGAGAACCAGGAGGCCGTGGTCGCGCAGCAGCTCGCCGAGAACTGGCCGGAGATCGTCCGCGCCGGTGCGGACGCGTTCGGCAACGTCGAGCACATGGTCCTGCTGAACGGCGCCGAGGGCATGGGCGACATGTTCGCCAAGGCGCTGACCATGGGCGGCACCGGCCTGGGCCTGGCCCGGCAGCTGCTGTCCGCGATGAGCCCGCCGAAGGAGTCGGCCGAGGGCGCCGAGCAGGCCGCGCAGCGCGTGGTGACCCAGGCGATCCCGGTCCAGGACGGCAGCCAGTCCTGACCTTCGCCGCACGCCGGACGCCCGCCCACCGCAGTAGCGGC
>NZ_JBHWBW010000231.1:0-11812 GCF_042735675.1 Kitasatospora sp. NPDC059571 | reverse complement strand
CGGGGGGCCCGCGCCGCCCCCCCGGCGCAGCGCGGCGGGCCACACCCCTTTTCGGGGGGCGGCCGCGCCCCCGCGGCCCGGCCGGCCGCGCTGGCCTGGCGGGCGGGTGCCGCCTCCGGGTGTCCGCCGGCGTCCAGCGCGCGCAGGATCTCGTCGACGCTCTGCTTGGCATCGCCGAAGAGCATGCTGCTGTTCTCGCGGAAGAACAGCGGGTTCTGCACACCCGCGTACCCGGAGGCCATGGAGCGCTTGAAGACGACGACGTGCTCCGCCTCCCAGACCCGCAGCACCGGCATACCGGCGATCGGGCTGGCCGGGTCGTCCATGGCCGCCGGGTTGACGGTGTCGTTGGCGCCGATGACGAGGACGACGGACGTCCCGGTGAAGTCGTCGTTGATCTCGTCCATCTCCAGGACGATGTCGTACGGCACCTTCGCCTCGGCCAGCAGCACGTTCATGTGCCCGGGCAGGCGCCCCGCGACGGGGTGGACGCCGAAGCGGACCTCGACGCCGCGCTCGCGCAGCCGGCGGGTGAGCTCGGCGACCGGGTGCTGCGCCTGTGCCACGGCCATGCCGTAGCCGGGGGTGATGACCACCGACCGGGCCTGGGCGAGCAGGTCGGCCGTCTCATGGGCGCGGATCTCGCGGTGCTCGCCCTGCTCCTCGTCCCCGCCGGAGGCGGCCTCGATGCCGAAGCCGCCCGCGATGACGGAGAGGAAGGAGCGGTTCATCGCCTTGCACATGATGTAGGAGAGGTAGGCACCCGAGGAGCCGACCAGTGCACCGGTGACGATCAGCAGGTTGTTGTCGAGCAGGAAGCCGGCCGCGGCCGCCGCCCAGCCCGAGTAGCTGTTGAGCATCGAGACGACGACGGGCATGTCGCCGCCGCCGATCGAGGCGACCAGGTGCCAGCCCAGCGCGAGGGCGAGCACGGTCACCGCGACCATCAGGCCGAGGTTCGGACCGGCGGTGAACCAGACCGTCAGTGCCACGAACGCGCCGAGCGCGCCGAGGTTGAGCAGGTTCTTGCCGGGCAGCGTCAGCGGACGCGAGGCGATCCTCGCGGACAGCTTCAGGAAGGCGACGACGGACCCGGTGAAGGTGACCGCGCCGATGAAGATGCCGATGAACACCTCGGCGTGGTGGATGCCCAGCAGGTCGGCGGTGACGGCGGTCTGCGCCGAGCCGTGCGCCTCGACCTCCAGGTAGCTGTTCCAGCCGACCAGCACCGCGGCGAGGCCGACGAAGCTGTGCAGCACCGCGATGAGTTCGGGCATCTGCGTCATCTCGACCCGGCGGGCCCGCCAGAGGCCGATCGCGCCGCCGAGCGCCATCGCGAGGACGATCAGCGCGATCGCACCCGCGGTGATGCTCCGGGACGCCAGCACCACGGTGGCGACCAGGGCGAGGCCCATGCCGGCGATGCCGTAGACGACGCCGGCGCGGGAGGTGCGGTGCTGGGACAGTCCGGCCAGGCTGAGGATGAACAGCAGGGCGGCGACCAGGTCTGCGGCGTGGGAGGCCGTCGTGGTAGTCATCGCGGCTCAGCGCCTTTCCGGGGCAGTCGAGAACATGCTCAGCATGCGGCGGGTGACGGCGAAGCCTCCGAAGATGTTGATGCTCGTCAGCAGGATCGCCGCGAAGGACAGCACGGTGACGAGCACGCTCTCGTGCCCGATCTGCAGCAGCGCGCCGATCACCACGATCCCGGAGATCGCGTTGGTCACCGACATCAGCGGGGTGTGCAGCGCGTGGTGCACCTTGCCGATGACGTAGTAGCCGATGACCACCGCCAGCGCGAACACCGTGAAGTTCTCCGCCAGCTGGGCCGGGGCGAACGCGACCACGGCGAACATCGCCAGCATGCCGGCGCCGATCAGGCCGAAGCGGGCCGCCGGGGTGAGCCGGGGCGCCTTGGGCTCCGCGGGTGCGGCCGCCGGCGCGGGCTGGGCGGCGGGCGCCGCCGAGACGGCCACGGGCGGCGGCGGCCAGGTGGTCTCGCCGGCGCGGACCACGGTCACCGCACGCTGCACCACGTCGTCGAAGTCGACGACCAGGCGCCCGTCCCGGCCGGGCGTGAGCAGCTTCAGCAGGTTGACCAGGTTGGTGCCGAACAGCTGCGAGGCCTGGGCGGGCAGCCGCGCCGCGAGGTCGGTGTAGCCGATGATCGTGACGCCGTTGTCGGTGACCACGATGCGGCCCGCGACGGTGCCCTCGACGTTGCCGCCCTGCGCGGCGGCCATGTCGACCACGACGCTGCCGGGCTTCATCGCCGCCACGTCCGCGGCGGTGAGCAGGCGCGGCGCGGGCCGGCCGGGGATCAGCGCCGTCGTGATGACGATGTCCACGTCCTTGGCCTGCTCGTGGTAGAGCTCGGCCGCGGCGCGGTCGTAGTCGGCGGAGGTCGCCTTGGCGTAGCCGTCGGTGCTCGCCTCCTGGGCGACGTTCACCGCGAGGTACTCGCCGCCCAGCGACTTCACCTGGTCGGCGACCTCAGGCCGGGGGTCGGTCGCCCGGACGATCGCGCCCAGGCTGGACGCGGCGCCGATGGCGGCGAGCCCGGCCACACCGGCGCCGGCCACCAGGACCTTCGCCGGCGGGACCTTGCCCGCGGCGGTCACCTGGCCGGTGAAGAACCGTCCGAAGACGTGCGCCGCCTCGACGACGGCCCGGTAGCCGGCGATGTTCGCCATGGAGCTGAGCACGTCCATCGACTGCGCCCGCGAGATCCGCGGTACCGCGTCCAGCGCGAGCGCGGTGACCGGACGCGCCGACAGCGCCTCCAGCAGGTCGGGCCGCTGGGCCGGGGCGAGCAGGCCGACCAGGGTCGTGCCGTCGCGCAGCCGGGCGATCTCCCCGGTCGACGGGGCGTTGACCTTCAGGACGACATCGGTCGCCCAGGCGTCGCCGATGCCCGCACCGGCCTCGGTGTACGCCGCGTCGGTGAAGCCGGACGCCGAGCCGGCCCCGGACTCGACGACGACCTCGTAGCCGAGTGCGAGCAGCCCGCGCACCGTCGACGGGGTCGCCGCGACGCGGGTCTCCCCGGGGGTGGACTCGGCAACCACACCGATCCGCTGCGGGGGGTGGTGCGTGGAGTCGTCTGCAGACATCTCTCGTGTTCTCTCTCGTCGGAGGAGTTGGTGACGGGGGATCTGCGATCGGGGGAACGTCCTCCCCTTGGTCGCAGGAACCTACACGGCGGAGCAGGTCGGGCGGCACCGCGCGGGACAGTGACGTGTTTCACCAACATGCGGCCCCGCCGGACCCGGATCAAGCACCGCCCCCCCCGGGATTCACCCCCGCGACACCCTCGGCCCCGCAGGGTGCCGCGGCCGCCCGTCCCCGGTGCGCAGTGCTCTGGTGCGGGGGGCGGCGGGGACGTACGGTCGGTCGGTGTGAGTCTCGACCAGGTGCGGGTCAACGGGATGTTCCGGCCCGGGACGTATGCCGACGGTGTGCCGTACGAGCTCTTCCGGGAGCTGCGGGCGGCGGCGCCGGTCTGCTGGGTGGAGGAGCCCGCGGTCGGGGACTGGCCGGCGGGCCCCGGGTACTGGGCGGTGCTGCGGCACGCCGACGTGAAGCATGTGCTGCGCACCCCGGCCGACTTCTCCTCCCATCTCGGGGCCACCCAGATCCGCGACCCGGACACCCCCGCCGACCTGGCGTTCGCCCGCGCGATGATGCTCAACCAGGACCCGCCGGACCACTCCCGGCTGCGCCGGATCGTCGCCGATGCGTTCAGCCCGCGCGCGGTGCGCGAGCTGACCGCGCGGATCGAGGAGCGCGCGGCGGCCGCGGTGCGCGCCGTGGCGCCGGCCGGCCGGGCCGACTTCGTCGCGGTCGCCGCCGACCTGCCGGTGTGGACACTGGCCCATCTGCTCGGCGTGCCCGAGCAGGACGGCCGGCTGCTCCAGGACTGGGCCGACCGGGTGATCGGCTACCAGGACGCCGACCGTGCAGGGCTGTCCACCGCCGACCCGGCGGCGCTGACCGCGCTCGGCCGGGCTGCGCTGGCCCGCCGTCCCGGGCCGCTGACCGGACCCGACGGCCGGCCGGTCAACCCGCGCTCGCGCGCCGCCCTGGCCGACATGTTCGCCTACGCCCACGGCATCGCCGCGCGGCCTCGCCCCGGCAGCGTGGTGGCGCGGATGCTCGCGGCCGGGCTCGGCCGCGACGAGTTCGAGACGATGTTCTTCCTGTTCGCGGTGGCCGGCAACGAGACGCTGCGCAACGGTGTCCCGGGCGGGCTGCACACCCTGCTGTCGCACCCGGAGCAGTACCGGCTGCTGTGCGAGCGGCCGGAGCTGACCGGCACCGCGGTGGAGGAGATGCTCCGCCACTGGCCGCCCGTCATGGACTTCCGGCGGACGGCCACCCGCGACCTGGTGCTCGGCGGACAGTGGATCCGGTGCGGCGACAAGGTGGTGGTCTACCACGCCTCGGCCAACCGCGACGAGCGGGTCTTCGCCGACCCGGACCGGTTCGACATCACCCGCACGCCCAACGACCACCTGAGCTTCGGCCACGGCCCGCACGTCTGCGTGGGCGCACTGCTGGCCCGCGTCCAGATGCGGGCGATGGTCCGGGAGACCCTTGACCGGCTGCCGGGGCTGCGGCCGGACGGTGAGGCCGTCCGGCTGGCCTCCAACTTCCAGAACGGGCTCAAGCACCTTCCGCTGGCGTGGGATCCGCCGCCTCCCGGATCGCCCGCCTGACCAGTTCGGCCAGGTGCACCGCCCGTCTGCCGCCCGCCAGTTCGACGATCTGGGTGCGGCAGCTGAGCCCGTCGGCAAGCACCGCGGTGCCCGGCGCGGCGGCGCGGACGGCCGGCAGCAGCACCCGCTCGGCCGCGGCCACCGAGACGTCGTAGTGGCCGCGCTCCATGCCGAAGTTGCCCGCCAGGCCGCAGCAGCCGGAGTCCAGCACCTGGTTGCGCACCCCCATTCGCTGCTCGATCCGGCGGTCCGCCGCGGTGCCGAGGACCGCGTGCTGGTGGCAGTGCACCTGAGTGATCGCCGTGGTCTCCAGCCGCGGCAGCGCGGCACCCGACTCGTCCAGGAACTCCGCGAACGTCCGTACCCGGCCGGGCAGATCGCCGGCGGCGGTGCCGAGCAGCCGGGGCAGCTCCTCGCGCAGCGCGGCCGTGCAGCTCGGCTCCAGACCGATCACCGGGAGGCCGGCGGGCACGGCCCGCAGGCTGCGCCGCAGCACCCGGCGGGCGAGGCCGAGCTGGCCGGTGGAGATCAGGGTCAGCCCGCAGCAGACCGGCCCGTCCGGCAGCCGCACCTCGTAGCCGAGGTGCTCCAGCACCTCCACCGCGGCCCGGGCGGGTTCCGGGTCCAGCAGCTCCGCCATGCTGTCCGGCCAGAGCAGCACCGGTACCGCGCCGGGCCGCACCGGACGGGCCGCCCGCCGGTCGCGGAACCACGCGCTGAACCGCCGGGCGGGCAGTACCGGCAGTTCTCGCCGCCGGTCGATGCCCGCCAGCCGCTTCAGTACCGCGGACGAACTCGGCTTTTGCAGCAGCGCGTTGGCGAGGCCCGGGGCGAGTGCGGCGCCGCGCAGCCAGAGCGGCAGCCAGCCCAGCGAGACGTGCGAGGCCGGGCGGATCCGCCGCCGGTAGTGCTGGTGCAGGAACTCGGCGCGATAGGTCGCCATGTCGACATGGACCGGGCAGTCGCTGGCGCAGCCCTTGCAGCCGAGGCAGAGGTCGAGCGCCTCCCGGACCTCCTCCGAGCGCCAGCCGCCGGTGACCGCCTCCCCGCGGAGCATCTCGGCGAGCAGCCGGGCCCGCCCGCGGGTGGAGTGCCGCTCCTCCCCGGTCACCATGTAGCTCGGGCACATCACCCCGGTCGAGGTGTCCACGCACTTCGCCACGCCGACGCAGCGGTGCACCGCGGTGAGCAGGCTGCCGCCGTCCTGCTCGTACGGCAGCGCCAGCGGCAGGTCGCGGCCGGGGAAGCGCAGGTCGGCGTCGAGCGGCCGCGGGTCGACCAGGTTGCCCGGGTTGAGCAGGTTCTCCGGGTCCCACAGCCGTTTGAAGCGCCGGAACAGGTCGATGACCTCCGGCGGGTACATCCGCGGCAGCAGCTCGGCCCGGGCCTGCCCGTCGCCGTGCTCGCCGGAGAGCGAGCCGCCGTGCGCCACCACCAGGTCGGCCGCCTCGGTGAGGAATGCCCGGAACTCCGGCAGCCGCCTCGGCTCGGTCAGCGGGAAGTCCAGCCGCAGGTGGACGCAGCCCTCGCCGAAGTGCCCGTACGGGACGCCGCGCAGCCCGTGCCGGGCGAGCAGCCGGCGCAGCGCGCGCAGGTAGTCGCCGAGCCGTTCCACCGGGACGGCGGAGTCCTCCCAGCCCGGCCACGCCTCGCCGCCCCCGGGCAGCCGGGTGACGATCCCGGCGCCCGCCTCCCGGATGCCCCACAGCGCGCGCTGCTCCTCGGGGCCGGTGACCACGGCGGCGGTCGCGCCCGGCTCCCGGCGGACGGCGTCGGCCAGTTCGCGGGCCGCGGCGAGCGCCTCGGCGGCGGTGGCGCCGCCGGTCTCCAGGAAGAGCCAGCACGCGCCGTCCGGCAGGCGGTCCAGGGCGGCCGGCCGCGGCCCGGCGGCCAGCAGCGCGGCGATCAGGTCGGCGGCCATGCCCTCGACGGTGAGCGGGCGCAGCGGCAGCAGCGCCGGTACCGCGTCGGCGGCGGCCGTCTCGTCGCGGTAGCCGGCCACCACCAGGGCCCGGGCGGCCGGTTCGGGCACCAGGGCGACGGTGGCGCCGAGCAGGACGGCGCAGGTCCCCTCCGTCCCGGTGAGCGCCCGGGCCAGGTCGTACCCGCGCTCCGGCAGCAGGGCGTCCAGCGGGTAGCCGGAGACCCGCCGCGGCAGCGCGGGCATGGCGCGGCGGAGCAGGGCGAGGTGCTGCTCGGTGAGGTCCTGGAGTCCGCGGTGCAGTTCGCCGGCCCGGCCGGGCAGGGCGCGCAGCCGGGCCCGTTCGGCCACGTCCGCGGGGCCGCCGGCGGTGAGTTCGGTGCCGTCGGCGAGGAGCAGGTCCAGCGATCGGACGTTGTCGGCCGTCCGCCCCCAGGCGACCGAGTGCGCGCCGCACGCGTCGTTGCCGATCATCCCGCCGAGCGTGCACCGGCTGTGGGTGGACGGGTCGGGCCCGAAGCGCAGGCCGTACGGCCGGGCCGCCCGCTGGAGGTCGTCGAGGACGGTGCCGGGCTCCACCCGGGCCGTGCGGGCGTCCGGGTCGACCGCGAGCACCCGGCCGAGGTGCCGCCGGAAGTCGAGCACCACCGCGCCCGGGCCGATCGCCTGCCCGCCGATGCTGGTGCCGGCGCCGCGCGGCACCACCGGCACCCCCGCCTCCCGGCAGAGGGCGAGCGCCGTGCGGACGTCGTCCAGGTCGGCCGGCTTCACCACCCCGGCCGGCAGCTGCCGGTAGTTGGAGGCGTCGTGGCCGTACACCGCGCGCTCGGCGGTGCCGAACCGGACCTCGCCGCGCAGGGCGGCGGACAGGGCGCGTTCCAGGGCGGCGGTCATGTGCCGATCATCGCAAGGCCCGGCCACCCCGGCGCGGGGTGACAGGACGTCATCCGGCAGACTCGCCGCCATGAGCGATGATCACGTCACCCCGTACCTCGCCCGGCTCCCGATCGGCGAGCGCATCCCCGTCGCCGCGGACGGCATCGCCTCCTGGGACATCTTCCCCTTCGAGGCCGACCTGCGGACCAAGGTGCTGGACGCACCCGAGCTGCCCGAACCGCCCCGCGACGGCGAGTCGGGGCCCGGCGACTGCAGCCAGTGCGCCCGCCCGGACGAGGACTTCGTCTGGACCGACCGGGACTGGCGGCTGGCCATGCCCGCCGAGCCCGCCGCCCTCCCCGCCCTGGTCCTGCTCCAGCCGCGCGGCCACCACGACCTCGCGGACCTCCCGCCGGAGCGGGCCGCCGAGCTCGGCCCGATGCTCCAGCGGGTGGAGCGGGCCGTGCAGTCGCTCGGCGGCATCGGCCGGGTGCACCTCAACAAGTGGGGCGACGGCGCCGCCCACCTGCACATCTGGCTGATCGCCAGGCCCGCCGGGATGATGCAGCTGCGCGGCAGCTGCCTGCCGGTCTGGGGGGACCTGCTGCCCGCGGTCCCGGACGCGGAGTGGCAGGACAACCGCCGCAGGATCGCCGCCGCGATGGCCGCGGACGGCGGCACCGCACACGCCTGACCGCCACCGCGCGCCCCGACCGGCACCGGGCCGCGCACGCCCTGACCGGCCGGGCCGGGGACCGGCTCAGCGGCGGCCGGACACCGCGCCGCGGGCGATGTGGGACAGCTTGGCCACCTCGAAGGCCGGATACGCCCCGCTCGCCAGCAGGGAGAACTTGACGCCCTCCCGGCCCTCGGGCCGCCGGTAGCCTGCCGGCAGGTAGCCCCGGTAGTGCTCCGCCGCCCGGTGGAAGAACTGCGGCCGCTCCGAGCGGTCCACGCACCCGGCGAGGTCGAAGACGAACAGGAAGTGCCGGATCATCCGGGTGAACAGGTGCGGCCGCAGCGCCTCGCCGCCCGGGGCCGCCTCCAGCGCCTCGAAGCTCCGGCCGTACTGCTCGAAGAGGTCGAAGTGGCTCGCCCCGGGGGAGCCCGCCGGGTGGAGGGTGTGCCGCCGGCGGATCGTCACGCACTCGCGGGGCAGCACGGCAATCCGCCGCGCGGCGAGCGTGGTGGCGTGCACCACCGGGATCTCGTCGTAGTGGCCGTCGGGGAACTCGGGCACGGTGCCGCGGCGCAGCAGGCGGTCCCAGACCAGCGGGGGTGCACCGATGAGCTCGGGGCGCTCGGCGGCGCAGGTAACCTCGGGCCCGGCGGCGGCAAGCAGCTCGGCGGCGCCGCCGGGCCAGCTGCGGCCCTGGTGGTCGCGGGTGTGCCCGAACAGCAGCACGTCCACCTCGCCGGTGGCGGCGAGCCGGTCCGCCATGGCGGTGAAGGCGTCCGGGTCCAGCAGGTGGTCGCTGTCCAGGAAGAGCAGGTAGTCGCCGCGCGCGCGGGCGGCGCCGGCGTTGCGGGCGCGGCCGATGCCGACGGCGGCGCTGAGCCGCAGGACGGTGACCCGGGGGTCGCGCATGCCGTAGGCGTCGGCCGTCCGCTCGGGGCAGTCGGGGGAGCGGTCCACGACGAGGACGACCTCGAAGTCGCGGAACGACTGGGCGAGCAGTGCGTCGAGGCACTCCTTCAGCCGGCCGTTCCGGTCGTGGGCAGGGAGCACGACGGATATGAGGGGTGGCATGGCCAGGGAGGCTAAAGGCGTGTACACGCCCACGCAATGACCGGAAGTGCCGCGAATCCCCGCATTGCGGGGCAGAAGCGATCGAGCGTACGCGATATCTTCACGCCCCGGACACGGGCTGCCGACACCGGGTCACCCAAGGTGATCATGGCCGGTCGTGCGGGGTGTCCGGGGACGCCGGAGCGGGGCGGCGCCGGCAGGGGGGGCCCCGCCGGGGCGGCCGGGCCCGGGCCGCCGCGGCCGGTGCGGCACAGGGAGTAGGATCTTCCGTCCGCCGCTCCGCCCGTGCCGTACCCCCACCGAGGCCCATGCACACCACACCAGAGACCACCGACACCGTCCGCGACCGCGAGATCGCCGACGAGCAGCACCACCTCGACACCGTGTACCGGCGGCTGGAGGAGAAGCTCGCCGAGGCGGAGTACGTCCTCGAGGACGCCGCCAAGCGCGTCCAGGTCGGGACCCCGGGCGCGCTCGCCGAGCGCGACGCCCAGGTCTACCGGGCGGGCGCGCACCTCCAGCGGCTCACCAACGAGTTCGAGGACTTCCTGTTCGGCCGGATCGACCTCCAGGAGGCGGATGCCCCCGAGGAGCACGGCATCCCCAGCTGGACGCCGAAGGACCCGGCCGACCCGGCCGTCGCCGAGACCCTGCACATCGGCCGGGTCGGCGGGGTGGACGCGGGGGTAGGCGCGCGGGTGTGCGAGAGGCGGGGGGGGCGGCGGGTGGGGCCCGGGGGTGTGCGGCGGGGGGGCGCCCGCCGCCGCACCGTTCTACCGCTCCACCCCGCTGGAGCCCGGCCGGGTCATCCGCCGCCGGGTGATCCGCTCGCGCGGCCGCCGCGTGATCGGCGTCGAGGACGACCTGCTGCGCCCCGACCTCACCCCCGTCCTGGACGGCCGCGAACTGGCGGTGGTCGGCGACGGCGCCCTGATGGCCTCGCTCGGCCAGGCCCGCAGCCACTCCATGCGCGACATCGTCTCCTCGATCCAGAAGGAGCAGGACGAGGTCATCCGGGCCCCCGCCGCGGGCGCCACGCTGGTCACCGGCGGCCCCGGCACCGGCAAGACCGCGGTCGCCCTGCACCGGGCCGCGTTCCTGCTCTACCAGGACCGCCGCCGCTACGCGGGCGGCATCCTCGTGGTCAGCCCCACCCCGCTGCTGGTCTCCTACACCGAGGGCGTGCTGCCCGCGCTGGGCGAGGAGGGCCAGGTCGCCATCCGCGCGGTCGGCAGCCTGGTGGACGGCATCGAGGCGGCCCGCTACGACACCCCGGAGACGGCCAGGGTCAAGGGCTCGGCCAGGATGGTCCAACTGCTGCGCAGGGCCGCCAGGGCGGCCCTGGAGCTCGACGCCCCCACCGAGCTGAAGGTCTTCGCCCGGGGCGAGGCGCTGCGGCTGGACGCGGGCCGGCTGAAGGCCGTCCGGGCGGCCGTGGTCGGCGGCGGCGGCACCCCGCTCAACCTGCTGCGCCCGCGCGCCCGCAGGCTGCTGCTGGACGCCCTGTGGCAGGACGCCACCCGGCACCTGCCGAAGCCGGTCAGCCACTTCGACCGCGAGCAGCGCCAGGACGAGCGGGAGGCCTTCGACGAGTACGTCTCGGACGAGGCGGCCTTCCTGGACTTCCTGGACGCCTGGTGGGCCCCGCTGACCCCGCGCGGGGTGCTGGCCACCCTGCGCAGCACCCGCCACCTCAACCGGATCGCCCGCCGGGGCGTCACCCCGGAGGAGGCCCGGCTGCTGGCCGCCTCCTGGCGGCACCTGGACGGCCGCGGCGAGGGCGGCCTGTCCGCCCACGACGTGGCGCTGGTCGACGAGCTGCAGTTGCTGCTCGGCCTGCCGGCCCGGCCCAAGGTGCGCGAGGTGGACGCGGTCGACCTGCTGTCCGGCCTGGACGAGGTCACCACGTACGCCGACCGGTCGTCCCGGCAGCGCGAGCGCGAGCCGGTGGAGCGCACCGAGTACGCGCACGTGATCGTGGACGAGGCCCAGGACCTCACCCCGATGCAGTGGCGGATGATCGGCCGGCGCGCCCGGATGGCGACCTGGACGATCGTCGGCGACCCGGCGCAGTCCTCCTGGCCGTTCCCGCAGGAGGCCCAGTCGGCGCTGGACGAGGTGCTGTCCGGCAAGCCGCGCCGCCGCCACACGCTGACCGTGAACTACCGCAACCCGGCCGAGATCGCCGAGGTCGCGGCCAGGGTGCTGGCGATCGCCGCGCCGGGCACCCCCTCGCCCAGCGCGGTGCGCTCGACCGGGGTGGAGCCGCGCTTCGCGGCCGTCCGGGAGACCGACCCCGAGGCGTTCGGCCGGGCCGCCCGGGCGGAGCTGGAGCGGCTGCTGGGCGAGGTGGACGGCACGGTGGCGGTGGTCGTGCCGATGGACCGCCGGGCCGAGGCGGCCGGCTGGGCCGAGGGCCTGGGCGACCGGGTGGTCGCGCTCGGCAGCCTGGAGGCCAAGGGCCTGGAGTACGACGCCACGGTGGTCGCCGACCCGACCGGGAGCGCGGGGGAGTCGGAGGCGGGGCTGCGGGTGCTGTACGTGGCC
>NZ_JBHWBW010000230.1:4380-11895 GCF_042735675.1 Kitasatospora sp. NPDC059571 | reverse complement strand
GAGCTGGGCCGGCCCGGCCTTCGTCGCCGGCTACGTACTCCTCCTGGTCGCCTTCGGCGTCCTGCCGATCGGCTACGCGATCTGGTTCGCGTTCACCGACGCGGGCGGCACCTTCACCGGCTTCAGCAACTTCGTGACCACGGCGCAGGACTTCCGGTTCGTGGACTCGCTCGGCCACGTGGGGCTCTACCTGCTGTTCTGGCTGCTCTCGCTGGTGGTGTTCGTGGTGGGGCTGGCGCTGCTGCTGCACCGGGTGTCCTCCGGCCGGATCAGCCAGGCGCTCCGCTTCCTCTACTACATCCCCGGGGCGCTGGCGGGTGCCGCCAGCGTGCTGGTGTGGCTGTTCATGCTCGACCCGACGGTAAGTCCGGTCAGTTCGCTGCTGGGGGCCCTCGGATTCGACACCTTCGGCCAGGTCATCGCCCCGGGCAACCTGCCGGTGCTGTTCACCGTCATCGCGTTCTGGACCGGCGCGGGCGGCTGGATCGTCGTCATGTACGGCGCGCTGAACAACATCCCCAGCGACGTCCTGGAGGCCGCGCGGATCGACGGCGCGGGTGCCTGGCAGACCGCCTGGCACGTGCAGATCCCGATGCTCCGCAAGTGGATCGTTTACATGGTGATCCTCGCCTTCGCGGGCGGCGCCCAGCTCTTCGTCGAGCCGCAGCTGCTCTCCCTGGCCAGCGTGGGCGTGGCCGGTCGCGACTACTCGCTCAACCAGCTGACCTACGACTTCGCCTTCCAGATGAACAACATCAACGGCGCCGCCGCGGTCTCGATGGAGCTCCTGGTCGTGAGCGTGTCGGTCGCCGGCGTCTTCGTCGCACGATCGAGGTTCTTCGATGCCGACTGAGACTTCCGCCCCCCGGACCGCCACCGCGCAGCGCACCGAACGGGACCCGAGCGCCATGAGCCGAAACGCACCCCGGACCTCGCGGCGGGTCCCGCGGTCCGTGGGCCGGACGTCGTACCGGCTGCTGGCCGGCTCGATTCTGACGGTGTTCGTGGTGTTCTTCGTCCTGCCGGTGCTCTGGCTCGCCCTCGCGGCGACCAAGACCGACCAGCAGCTGGTCCACGACCACCCGCTCTCCTTCGGTTCCTTCGGTGCGCTCGCGGACAACTGGCACGCACTCAGCGGCTTCCAGGACGGCGCGATCCTCCAGTGGCTGGGCAACTCCGCCCTGTACGCCGTCATCTCGCTGGTCATCACGCTCTGCGTCTCGGTGCCCGCCGGGTACGCGCTGGCCATGACCGAGTTCCGCGGCCGCAAGACCCTGCTGGTCTCCACCCTGATCGTCATGCTGATGCCGAGCGCCACGCTGGTGGTGCCGCTGTTCCTGGAGCTCAACGCCGCGCGCCTGATCGGCACCATGTGGTCGATCATCCTGCCGTTCTCGTTCTACCCCTTCGGCGTGTACCTGACGTACATCTACTTCGCCACCGCCGTACCGAAGGACCTGCTGGCGGCCGCCCGGATGGACGGCTGCTCCGAGTTCGGCGTCTTCCGTCTGATCGCCCTGCCGCTGGCGACCCCGGTCATCGCGCTGGTGGGCTTCTTCAGCTTCGTCGCCAACTGGACGAACTACTTCCTGCCGTACGTGATGCTCCCCGAGAGCGACCAGATGCCGGTCCAGGTCGGCGTCGGCAACCTCCTCAGCAGCGTGCCGCAGTTCAACCCGGCCGCCGGCACGGCCGCGGTCGAGCGCCCGGAGCTGGCTCTCGCGACCCTGGTCGCCATCACCCCGGTACTCGTGGTCTTCCTCTTCGCCCAGCGCTTCCTGGTCAGCGGCATGCTCGCCGGCGCCACCAAGGAATAGTGCTCGCGCCACCCGATCGGAGATCGTCCCATGTCCCACAGCTCCACCGAACCCTCGTCGGGCGAGGACGCCACGGCGCTCCCCGAGATCCAGGCCGGGGTGCCGCTGCTCGAACCGCCCGGGTGGGCGGTGGCGCAGCGAGCGCTGTTCGACCTGCTCGACCACAGCTGGCGCAGGTTCGCCCGGGACTTCACCGGCCCCGACGGCCGACTGAACTACAACGGCCGGCTGACCACCCGTGACGGTGTGGACGACTTCTACGAGGTCTTCTTCAACTGGCCCCAGCTCTACCTGCTCGGTGGCGCCGACGACCTGCTGGCCGCCAGTGAGAAGCACTGGGAGGGCGTGACGAAGCACCTCACCG
The DNA here is from genome assembly GCF_042735675.1 of Kitasatospora sp. NPDC059571. Classification (NCBI taxonomy): domain Bacteria; kingdom Bacillati; phylum Actinomycetota; class Actinomycetes; order Kitasatosporales; family Streptomycetaceae; genus Kitasatospora; species Kitasatospora sp. NPDC059571. The sequence continues at coordinate 9,714 of NZ_JBHWBW010000230.1, read as the reverse complement.
AGCTGGACATGCTCAAGGACGAGTACGAGCGCGGCTACGACTGGTTCCACCAGGGCGAGAGCCTGCTGCTGCTCTACTTCCTGTGCATGGCCGACCCCGAGCGCTGGTCGACACGCGCCCTGCGGTTCGCCGAGCTGTACGTCGACCCGGTCCACGGCAACTACGACCCCGGGCACCGCATCGTCACCCGCCCGCACAACGGCAGCGACCCCGACCGGCAGGGCGTGTCCGACGGCGACGTCTACCCGTGGCTGCAGAAGGAGGCCGACACCTACGGCTACCCGCTCGAGTGGCTCCCCGAGGCGCAGGACGGCCCGTACCCGCTCGACTCGGACCCGCGGCTCGGCGCGCAGATGCGCGAGCGGATGGGCTTCGGCGACACCGCGGTCAACCTCGCGGTGGCCGGCCTGGTCCTCAACGCCTGGATCCTGTCCGGCGAGCAGCGCTACCGCGACTGGATCGTCGAGTACGTCGGCGCCTGGCGGGAGCGCACCGAGGCGAACGGCGGTGTCATCCCGGACAACGTCGGCCTGGACGGCGTGGTCGGCAGCCGGCTCGAAGGCCGCTGGTACGGCGGCCACTACGGCTGGTCCTGGCCGCACGGCTGGCACAGCGTGGGCCACGCGGCCTGCGTGGCGGCCCTCGCCGCGGCGGTGTCCACCGGCAAGGACGACTACCTCTCGATGGTCGGGACCACGCTCGACGAGATGATCTCCCGGGCCGAGCTGATGCCGCACGCCGAGGCGGACTCCAGCCTCCCGGCCAAGTGGGCGGTCGAACTCGCCGGGGACTTCGACAAGCCGACGCTGCACCTCCCGTTCCGGCACAACGACTCGGGCTGGTTCGACTACAACCCCGTCACCCTGCCGGTGCCGATCGCGCTCTGGCACCACAGCGCCTCCGAGGAGGACCGCGTCCGCATCGAGAAGCTCCGCGAGGCGGACCCGCTCGACTGGAGCACCGTGCGCTCGTTCCGGGCGAAGGAGGAGTCCGGGCACGAGAAGGCCTGGTTCGCCTTCCTCGCCGGCGACGACCCCGGCTACCCCGAGCGGATCCTCGCCGCCGCCCAGGCGCAGGTGCGCCACCGGCTGCGGCGGATCGACCGCTACCGCGACCTGGACGTGGACGAGGCGGACATCCACGTGTGGCAGCAGTGCAACCCGGTGGCCACCGAGGCCCTGGTCCAGCTGACCTGGGGCGGCCCGCAGGTGCTCTACAACGGCGGCATCCAGCAGGCCCGGCTGCGCTACCACGACGCCCAGGGCCGCCGCGCGGGGCTTCCGCAGGACGTGGCGGCCCTGGTCACCTCCATCGATCCCGACGCGACCACGGTCGAACTGGTCAACCTCTCGCCAGACAAAGATCGGATGATTATCATTCAGGCGGGTGCTCTCGCCGAGCACACCATCAGCTCCGTCCGGTACACGACCTGTACGGACGACGGCTGGATCGGTGACATGTACGACTACGGCCACAGCGAGCCGGTGGTCGGCGAGGCGGAAGCGGCCTGCGGCGGTGCGTACCTGACGGTGCGGCTCCCCGCGTCCACCCGCATCCGGATGACCCTCCGGCTGGAGCTCCGCACCCGTACCCCCAGCTACCGTTCGCCCTTCGGCACCTCGGCCGACGCGCCGAACAGCGAAACATCGGAGGAATCCGCGTGAAGCGCTTCGCCCAGACCATCAAGCTCCGGCCCGAGCACCGCGAGGAGTACCTGAAGCTCCACTCCGCCGTGTGGCCCGGGGTCGAGGCGGCCCTGATCCGGGCGAACATCCGCAACTACAGCATCTACCTCCACGGCGACGTGCTGTTCGCGTACTTCGAGTACCACGGCGAGGACTTCGACGCCGACATCGCGGAGCTGGAGGCCGACCCGGTGACCCAGGAGTGGTGGACGCACACCGATCCCTGCCAGGAGCCCTTCCCAGACCGGGGCGACTCCCGCCAGTGGACCAACCTCGCCGAGGTCTGGCACCTGAGCGAGCCCGGCGAGCAGCCCACCGCAGACTGACCCGCTCACTCCAGACCGACCCCACCCGGAGCCTCCCGTGACCTCCACTCAGCCGCCGGTGCTCATCGACGCCCACCACCACCTGTGGGACCTCGCCCAGCGCCCGCAGTCGTGGCTCGACGAGCCCGGCCTGGAATCGATCCGCCGCACCTTCACCCCGGACGACCTGCGCGCCACCGCCACCCAGGAGGTGGCGGGTCGCCGGCTGCACAGCACGGTGGTCGTGCAGTGCATCCCGGACGTGCCCGAGACCGAGGACCTGCTCGCGCTCGCCGCACAGGAGCCGCTGATCGACGCCGTGGTCGGCTGGGTGGACCTCACGTCTCCCGGGGTCGGTGACGACCTCGACCGGCTGCTCGCAGGCCCGGGCGGCAGCTACCTCCGGTCGCTGCGCAGCCTGGTCCAGGGCGAGTCCGACCCCGAGTGGCTGCAGCGGGCCGAGGTCGAACGCGGCCTGGCGGCGGCCGAGAAGCGCGGACTCGGCTACGACGTGCTCGTCCGCAGCCACCAGCTCGACCAGGCCGCCACGTTGGCCGAGCGCTTCCCCGGCCTGCCCCAGGTGCTCGACCATGCGGGCAAGCCGGACATCGCCGGCGGCGACCTGGGCGAGTGGGCGAGCCGGCTGCGCCGACTCGCCGGGCACCCCCAGGTGGTCTGCAAGGTCTCCGGGCTGATCACCGAGGCCGACCACGAGGCCTGGACCATCGCCGACATCCGGCCGGTGTGGGACGTCCTGCTGGACGCCTTCGGCCCCGACCGGCTGATGTTCGGATCGGACTGGCCGGTGGCGAACCTCGCCGGAGGCTGGAACTGCTGGGCCGCCACCGTGGACGTCCTGCTCGACGGGTGCTCCGCAGACGAGACCTCGGCGATCCTCGCGGGCACCGCGACCTCCTTCTACCGCCTCACCCGTACCGAAGAGACTCGGGAAACACGATGACGCTTGCTGTTCGCTACACCGCTGCCCGCACGCTGGACACGGCCGCGGTCGGGCCCGCCGAGCCCGGGCCCGGGGAGGTGCTGCTGGCTCCCGCTTATGTCGGGATCTGCGGTACCGACCTGCACATCTTCCACGGCGACATGGACACCCGGGTGGCCGCGCCGGCAGTCCTCGGCCACGAGATGTCCGGCCGGGTGGTGAAGGTCGGCGAGGGGGTGGAGGGTTGGCAGCCCGGGGACGCGGTGACGGTGATGCCGCTGGCCTGGGACGGCACCTGCCCGGCCTGCCTGGCGGGTCATCAGCACGTCTGCCAGAACCTGAACTTCATCGGCATCGACTCGCCCGGTGCGATGCAGCAGCGCTGGAGGGTGCCCGCCGACACGCTGGTCCGGCTGCCGCAGTCGCTGGCGCTGGACAAGGCCGCGCTGGTGGAGCCCACCGCGGTGGCCGTGCACGACGTCGGCCGGGCCGAGGTGCGGGCCGGCGAGAAGGCCGTCGTCGTGGGCGGTGGGCCGGTCGGCGTCCTGATCGCCCTGGTGGCGCGGGCGGCCGGGGCGGACGTCCGGGTGGTGGAGCTGAGCGCCCACCGGCGCAAGCTGGCCGAGGAGTCGGGTCTCGCCACCCTGGACCCGGCGGCCGAGGACGTGGTCGAGGCGGTGTGGGAGTGGACCGGCGGCGCGGGTGCGGACGTCGCGTTCGAGGTGTCGGGTGCGGCGGCCGGGGTCGACACCGCCGTCGAGGTGCTGGGCGTGCGCGGTCGGCTGTGCCTGGTGGCGATCCACCCGCGGCCCCGCGAGATCAACCTGCACCGCTTCTTCTGGCGCGAACTCACCCTGGTGGGCGCCCGGTTGTACGACCGCTCGGACTTCGAGAAGGCGGTCGCGCTGGTCGCCGACGGCACGATCCCGGCCGACCGGCTGATCAGCAAGGTCGTGCCGCTCACCGACGCCCAGGCGGCGTTCGAGGCCCTGGAGGGCGGCGGCGACGTGATGAAGATCCTGGTGGACTGCACCGACGACTCCGAGGGAGCGGGCGCGTGAACGCCTTCGACCTGACCGGCCGGCTCGCCGTCGTCACCGGCGCCCGCCGCGGCATCGGCCGGGCCATGGCCCGCGCCCTCGCCGAGGCCGGCGCGGACGTGATCGGCGTCAGCGCCAACCTGGAGGAGACCGGCAGCGACGTCGAGAAGGACGTCCTGGCCGCGGGCCGCACCTTCGAGGCGATCCGCGCCGACTTCGCCGACCCGGACGCGGTCCGGGCGCTGGGCGCGGACCTCGCGGGCCGGGAGCGGCCGGTGGACATCCTGGTCAACAACGCCGGCACCATCCGCCGCGCACCGGCCGCCGAACACCCGGACGAGGACTGGGACCTGGTGCTCCAGGTCAACCTGAGCGCCCAGTTCGCGCTCGCCCGGGCGGTGGGTGCGGCGATGGTCGCCCGCGGCCAGGGGAAGATCATCTTCACCGCGTCGCTGCTCAGCTTCCAGGGCGGCATCACGGTCCCCGGCTACACCGCCGCCAAGCACGGCGTCGCCGGCCTGACCAAGGCACTGGCCAACGAGTGGGCCGGGCGCGGCGTCAACGTCAACGCCATCGCCCCCGGCTACATCGCCACGGACAACACCGAGGCCCTGCAGGCCGATCCGGTGCGCAGCAAGGCGATCCTGGAGCGGATCCCGGCCGGCCGCTGGGGCCGGGCCGACGACCTCGCCGGGGCCACCGTCTTCCTCGCCTCGGACGCCGCCGCCTACGTCCACGGCACCCTCCTGCCGGTCGACGGCGGCTGGCTGGGCCGATGACCACGGGGCCGATGACCACCGACCTGGCGTCCGTGCTGGCGGGTACCCGCGTGGTGCCGGTGCTGACCGTACGCGCACCGGCCGCCGCGGGCCCGCTGGCGGACGCGCTCTTCGAGGGCGGCGCGCGGTGCGCGGAGGTCACCTTCCGCACCCCGGACGCCGAGCAGGTGGTCAAGGCGATGGCGGCGCACGGCGGCCTCGCGGTCGGCGCCGGCACCATCCTCCACCCCGAGCAGGCGGAACGCGCGGTGGCGGCCGGCTCCCGGTTCGTCGTCTCTCCCGGCTTCGACGAGGAAGTCGTCGCCAAATGCCGGGAGTTGAAGGTGCCCGTGGTGCCCGGCATCGCCACCGCCACCGAGCTGATGCGCGCCCTGCGGGCCGGCATCACCACCGTCAAGCTCTTCCCCGCCGAATCGATCGGCGGCCTGCGGGCGCGCCGGGGGCGCGGGCGGGCCCGCGCGGCGCTGCCGGTCTCGCGCCCCCTGCTCCGCGCCCCCCCCGGGGGGGCGCGGGGGGCGCCGCCCGCGGCTGGACAACCCGATCCTGCTGCAGGGCGAGGAGACGCTCGGCGAGCTGATCCGGGCG
>NZ_JBHWBW010000230.1:0-4371 GCF_042735675.1 Kitasatospora sp. NPDC059571 | reverse complement strand
CGCTCGCAGCGCCCTTCCCGGGAGTGCGCTTCGTGCCGACCGGCGGGATCGGCGCCGGACAGCTGGCCGGCTACCTCGCCGAGCCCTCGGTCCTCGCCGTCGGCGGCAGCTGGATGGCGACACCCGCGCACCTGGACACCGGCGCCTACCCCGAGATCCGCCGCCTGACGGCCGAGGCCGTGGAGGTGGGGACGCCGTGACCGAGGTGGTGGCGCTCGGCGAAGTCATGCTGCGCTTCGACCCGGGGGAGGGGCGGATCAGCACCGCCCGCACCTTCCGGGTGTGGGAAGGGGGCGGTGAGTACAACGTGGTGCGCGGGCTGCGTCGCTGCTTCGGCCGGCGCACGGCCGTCGTCACCGCGCTCGCCGACAACGCGGTGGGCCGGCTCGTCGAGGATCTGATCCTCCAGGGCGGTGTCGACACCTCCCTGATCCGCTGGGTCCCGGACGACGGCATCGGCCGCACCGCGCGCAACGGCCTCAACTTCGTCGAGCGGGGCTTCGGCATCCGCGGCGCCCTCGGCGTCAGCGACCGCGCCCACACCGCCGCGTCCCAGCTGCGCACGGAGGATGTCGACTGGGACTCGGTCTTCGCCTCGGGCGTGCGCTGGTTCCACACCGGCGGCATCTTCGCCGGCCTGTCCGACACCACCGCTGACGTCGCCGAGGAGGCGATGACGGCGGCCCAACGCCACGGACTCACCGTCTCGTACGACCCCAACTACCGCCCGAGCCTCTGGGCCGACCGGGGCGGGCCCGACCGGGCACGCGAGACCGACCTGCGGCTCGCCCGCCACGCGGACGTCATCGTGGGCGCCCTGGGGATGGCGGGCCGCCATCCCGGTGCCGATCGACTCGGCGCCGACGAGGTGCCGGACGCACTCGCCTCGGTGGCCGGTCTGCTCCCCGGGGCCCAGGTGCTGGCGACGACCCTGCGCGAGGTCCCTTCGGCCGGCGTCAACGACTGGTCCGCTGCCGCCTGGTCGGCCAAGACCGGCTACGTGCACGGCCCCTCGATGCCCGGGCTGCACGTCCTGGACCGCATCGGCTCCGGCGACGGCTTCGCCGCCGGCCTGATCCACGGCCTGCTCGCCGATGCCGGTCTGGAGCGCGCCCTCGCCTACGGCACCGCCCTCGGCGCCCTCACCATGACCACACCCGGCGACAACGCCATGGCCTCGATCGGCGAGGTCGAAGCGCTGATCGCCGGGGCCTCCGCTGCCGTCAGACGCTGACCGGCGTCCCCGCCCGTACCACCAGGGAGCACCTCTTGCGCCTCCGGAAGATCCAGAACACGCCGGTCGCGGTCACCGAGCTCGGCTTCGGCGCCTCGGTGATCGGCAACCTGTACCGCGAGACCTCCGACCAGGAGGCGTCGACCGCCGTCGACGCCGCTTGGCACGCGGGCATCCGGTACTTCGACACCGCGCCGCACTACGGCCTCGGGCTGTCCGAGCGGCGCCTGGGCGCAGCGCTGCACGACCGGCCGCGCGAGGAGTACGTCGTCTCCTCGAAGGTGGGCCGGCTGCTCGTGCCCAACGAGGACCCCCGCGGCGCCGACAGCGAGGGCTTCGCCGTCCCCGACGACCTGCGCCGCCAGTGGGACTTCAGCCGCGACGGCGTGCTGCGCTCGATCGAGGAGACTCTCACCCGCACCGGACTGGACCGGCTCGACATCGTCTTCCTGCACGACCCGGACGACCACTGGCAGCAGGCCGCCGAGGAGGCCATGCCCGCGCTCGCCGACCTGCGCGACCAGGGCGTGATCGGCGCCATCGGCGCCGGTATGAACCAGTCGGCGATGCTCGCCCGCTTCCTGCGCGAGACCGCCGCCGACGCGGTGATGCTCGCCGGACGGTACACCCTGCTCGACCAGTCCTCCCTGGACGACGTCCTGCCGGCGGCGCAGGAGCACGGCAAGAGCGTCGTCGCGGTCGGCGTGTTCAACTCCGGACTGCTCTCCCGCGACAGGCCCACCGGCGGGATGAGGTACGACTACCAGGATGCCCCGGCGGAGCTGGTGCAGCGGGCGCTGGCCATCGCGGAGGTGTGCGAGCAGTACGGCACCAGCCTTCCCGCCGCCGCCATCGCCTTCCCGTACACCCATCCCAGCGTCGTCAACGTCACGCTGGGAATGCGGACCGCCGAACAGGTCGAACGCAACGCGGAGCTCCACCGCCGGCCCGTCCCCGCAGGCCTCTGGGACCATCTGCGCGCCGAAGGCCTGATCAGGGCGGACGTGCCGAGTTCGGGCTGCTGACGGTCGGGACGCCGCAGATTCATTCGATGTGTTGATAGGAGTTCGACATGAAGTTGCTTCGGATCGGGGCACCGGGCGAGGAAGTCCCGGCAGTCCGCGGCGAGGACGGACGCGTGTTCGCCCTCTCGGAGCTGACCGGCGACGTCGACGGGGCGTTCCTCGCCTCGGGCGGGGTCGAGCGTGCCCGGGCGGCGCTGGCTGCCGGTGAGCTGCCCGAGGTCGACGTCACCGGTCTGCGGGTCGGTGCGCCGGTGGCGCGGCCGGGCAAGGTGGTGTGCGTCGGGCTGAACTACCGCGACCACGCGGAGGAGACCGGGGCGGCCATCCCCGCCCGTCCGGTGGTCTTCATGAAGGACCCGGCGACCGTGGTCGGCCCGTACGACGAGGTGCTGATCCCGCGCGGCTCGGTGAAGACCGACTGGGAGGTGGAACTCGCCGTGGTGATCGGCCGCCGCGCCCGCTACCTCGCCGATCCCGCCGAGGCGGTGGACTGCGTCGCGGGCTACACGATCAGCAACGACGTCTCCGAGCGGGAGTTCCAGCTGGAGTTCTCCGCGCAGTGGGACCTCGGCAAGTCCTGCGAGACCTTCAACCCGATGGGCCCCTGGCTGGTCACCGCGGACGAGGTGGGCGACCCGCAGGCGCTCGGCCTGCGCCTGGCCGTCAACGGCGAGCCGCGCCAGGACGGCAACACGAAGAACATGATCTTCGACGTCGCCCACCTGGTCTGGTACCTGAGCCAGTACATGGTGCTCAACCCCGGTGACGTCATCAACACCGGCACCCCGGCCGGCGTGGCCCTCGGCCTGCCCGGTACCCCCTACCTGCGCGAGGGCGACGCCGTCGAGCTGTCCATCGAGGGCCTGGGCACGCAGCGCCAGACGTTCCGCAACGCGTGAAAGGCACCCCGTTGTCCGCAACCACCGCGCTCCGGGCGCCAACCGACACCCACCGGGACCCGAATACCCCCTTCCGGGCCACCGAGCCGGCGGACGAGCAGAAGGTGACGGCGTGACGACCGACGATCTTGCGGGACTGGCGGCCGTGGTCACCGGCGGTGCCTCCGGCATCGGCCTGGCCACCGCGTCCCTGCTCGCGGAACGCGGCGCGCGGGTGGCCGTCCTGGATCTCGATCCCGCACCGCTGAAGGAGCCGCTGACGGGCTTCACCGCCGACGTCGGCGCCGACGCCTCCGTGCGTGCCGCCGTCGATGCGGCGGCCGAGACCTTCGGCGGCATCGACATCGTGGTCAACTGCGCGGGCATCAGCGCGGTCGGCACCGTGGAGGACAACCCGGACGAGCAGTGGAGCCGCGTCCTGGACGTCAACGTCGTCGGCATCGTCCGTACCACCCGCGCCGCCCTGCCCCACCTGCGCAGGTCCTCGCACGCATCGGTGGTCAACATCGGCTCCATCGTCACCACCACCGGTCTGCCGCAGCGCGCGCTGTACGCGGCCAGCAAGGGCGCGGTGATGTCGCTGACCCTGTCGATGGCCGCCGACCACGTCCGCGAGGGCATCCGGTTCAACTGCGTCAACCCCGGCACCGTCGACACCCCCTGGATCGGCCGGCTGCTGGCGGCGGCCGAGGACCCGGTCGCCGAACGGGCCGCGCTGAACGCCCGTCAGCCCACCGGCCGGATGGTCCGTGCGGACGAGGTGGCCGCCGCCATCGCCTACCTGGCCTCCCCGGCGGCCGCCTCGGTCACCGGCACCGCCCTCGCGGTGGACGGCGGCATGGCCGGCCTGCGCCTGCGACCCGAAGCGAAGCCGTGACCGTGCGACAGAACAATGTCAGGACAGGGCCGGTGCGGGTGACCGAGCTCGCCTTCGGCGCGGCAGCCATCGGCAACCTGTTCACCCCGGTGAGCGACGAGCAGGCCGCCGAGGCGGTCACCGCCGCGTGGGAGGCCGGTGTCCGGTACTTCGACACCGCCCCGCACTACGGCCTCGGCCTGTCCGAGCGCCGACTCGGCGCGGTGCTGCACGGCCTGCCCCGCGAGGAGTACACCGTCTCCACCAAGGTGGGGCCGGGGGGGGGTCCCGCCCTCCCCCGCGGGCCCCTCCCCGCCCAACGCCTAGGCCGCCCCCCCCCCCCCCCCCCGGCCGGGG
>NZ_JBHWBW010000229.1:883-11904 GCF_042735675.1 Kitasatospora sp. NPDC059571 | reverse complement strand
CGCGCGAGCTGCGCTACACCCACCCCCGGCGTCCGCCCAAAACCCCCCCCCCCCCCGCCCCGGCGGCCCGCGGGGGGCGCCTCCCGCCCGGGGGCGCCCCGCCCTCGTTTGTGCGGGCGGCCACGGAGCAGAAGGCCGCCGAACAGAAGGCGCGCGGGCACCTCCCGGCCGAAGGCGGGGGGGACTGGGCACTTCGGACGCGGGCCCGCCGTCGAGTGCGATCGGCCACCGAAAGGGGCGCGGGGAGCCGCGCAATTCGGATGCGGTCTTCCTTCCGCATCGCGCAGCTCCCCGCGCCCCTCGTGGTCGGGCCTCCGGGATCAGGCCTTGCGGAGCCGGAAGGTCAGGCCGAGCGACTCGTCGCCGAACACCTCGGAGTCCCAGTCGGCCGGGCCGGCGGCGAAGTCGACCGCCAGGACCTCCTCGGCGACCAGCGGGCCGTGCTCGGTGATCGCCTCGGCGGTCTCCTCCGCGGCGGCCTCCCAGCGCAGCACGATCCGGTCGGCGACGTCCAGGCCGGAGTTCTTCCGGGCCTCCTGGATCTGGCGGATGGCGTCGCGGGCGACGCCGAGCCGCTTCAGCTCCGCGGTGATCGCCAGGTCGAGCGCCACCGTGGCGCCGGCCTCGTTGGCCACCGCCCAGCCCTCGCGCGGGGTCTCGGTGATGACGACCTCGTCCGGGGAGAGCTCGATGCGCTCGCCGTTCAGCTCGACGCCGGTGGTGCCGGCGGCGCGCAGCTCGGCGGCCAGGACGGCGGCGTCCGCGGCGGCGACCGCCTTGGCCACGTCCTGCACGCCCTTGCCGAACCGCTTGCCGAGGGCCCGGAAGTTGGCCTTGGCGGAGGTGTCGACCAGCGAGGCGCCGACCCCGGCCAGCGACTCCAGGGCGGAGACGTTCAGCTCCTCGGCGATCTGCGCCCGCAGGTCGGCGGGGAGGTCGTCCCAGCCCTGCGCGGCGATCAGCGCCCGGGAGAGCGGCTGACGGGTCTTCACCCCGGACTCGGCGCGGGTGGCGCGGCCGAGCTCGACCAGCCGGCGCACCAGCGCCATGTTCCGCGACAGCTCCGGGTCGATCAGCGCCTCGTCGGCGACCGGCCAGTCGGCGAGGTGCACCGAGACCGGGGCCTGCGGGTCGACCGGGACGACCAGGTCCTGCCAGACCCGCTCGGTGATGAACGGGGTGAGCGGCGCCATCAGCCGGGTGACGGTCTCCAGCGCCTCGTGCAGGGTGGCGAGCGCGGCGGCGTCGCCCTGCCAGAAGCGGCGGCGGCCGCGGCGGACGTACCAGTTGGAGAGGTCGTCGACGAAGCCGGAGAGCAGCTTGCCGGCCCGCTGGGTGTCGTAGGACTCCAGCGCGAGGTCGACCTCGCGGACCAGGGTGTTCAGCTCGGAGAGCACCCAGGCGTCCAGCTGCGGGCGGTCGGCCGGCGCCGGGTCGGCCGCGGAGGGGGACCAGCCCGCGGTGCGCGCGTACAGCGCCTGGAAGGCGACGGTGTTCCAGTAGGTCAGCAGCGTCTTGCGGACGACCTCCTGGATGGTGCCGTGGCCGACCCGGCGGGCGGACCACGGGGAGCCGCCGGCCGCCATGAACCACCGGACGGCGTCGGCGCCGTGCTGGTCCATCAGCGGGATCGGCTGCAGGATGTTGCCCAGGTGCTTGGACATCTTGCGGCCGTCCTCGGCGAGGATGTGGCCCAGGCAGACCACGTTCTCGTACGCATTGCGGTCGAAGACCAGGGTCCCGACGGCCATCAGCGTGTAGAACCAGCCGCGGGTCTGGTCGATCGCCTCGGAGATGAACTGCGCCGGGTAGCGGCTCTCGAACAGCTCCTTGTTCTGGTACGGGTAGCCGTACTGCGCGAACGGCATCGACCCCGAGTCGTACCAGGCGTCGATGACCTCGGGCACCCGCACGGCGGTGCCGGAGCACTGCGGGCAGTCGAAGGTGACGTCGTCGATGTAGGGGCGGTGCGGGTCGAGGCCGCTCTGGTCGGTGCCGGTCAGCCCGGAGAGCTCGGCCAGCGAGCCGACGCAGGTGAGGTGGCCCTCGTCGCAGCGCCAGATCGGCAGCGGGGTGCCCCAGTAGCGGTTGCGGGAGAGCGCCCAGTCGATGTTGTTGTTCAGCCAGTCGCCGAAGCGGCCGTGCTTGACGCTCGACGGGAACCAGTTGGTGTTCTCGTTCTCCCGGATCAGGGCGTCCTTGACCGCGGTGGTGCGGATGTACCAGGACGGCTGCGCGTAGTAGAGCAGCGCGGTGTGGCAGCGCCAGCAGTGCGGGTAGCTGTGCTCGTACGGCAGGTGGCGGAAGAGCAGGCCGCGGGCCTGCAGGTCGGCGACCAGGGTCTCGTCGGCCTTCTTGAAGAAGACGCCGCCGACCAGCGGGACGTCCGCGGCGAAGGTGCCGTCGGCCTCGACCGGGTTGACCACGGGCAGGCCGTAGCGGCGGCAGACCGCGAGGTCGTCCGCGCCGAACGCGGGCGACTGGTGGACGATGCCGGTGCCGTCCTCGGTGGTGACGTAGTCGGCGGTCACCACGAAGTGCGCGTTCTCGATCTCGACCAGCTGGAACGGCCGGTCGTACGTCCAGCGCTCCATCTCGGCGCCGGTGAAGCTCTGGCCGGTGGTCTCCCAGCCCTCGCCGAGGGCCTTGCCGACCAGCGGCTCGGCGACGACCAGCTTCTCGTTGCCGTCGGTGGCCACCACGTAGGTGACCTCGGGGTGCACCGCGGCGGCGGTGTTGGAGACCAGCGTCCAGGGGGTGGTCGTCCAGACCAGCAGCGCGGCCTCCCCGGCCAGCGGGCCGGAGGTCAGCGGGAAGCGGACGTAGACCGACGGGTCGACGACCGTCTCGTAGCCCTGGGCCAGCTCGTGGTCGGACAGGCCGGTGCCGCAGCGCGGGCACCACGGGGCGACCCGGTGGTCCTGGACCAGCAGGCCCTTGTCGAAGATCTGCTTGAGCGACCACCAGACCGACTCGATGTAGGTCGGGTCCATGGTCCGGTACGCCTCGTCGAGGTCGACCCAGTAGCCCATGCGCTCGGTGAGCTTGGTGAACTCGTCGGTGTGCCGGGTGACCGACTCGCGGCACTTGGCATTGAACTCGGCGATGCCGAAGGCCTCGATGTCCTGCTTGCCGGAGAAGCCGAGCTCCTTCTCGACGGCGAGCTCGACCGGCAGGCCGTGGCAGTCCCAGCCGGCCTTGCGGGCGACGTGGTAGCCCTTCATCGTCCGGTAGCGCGGGAAGACGTCCTTGAAGACGCGGGCCTCGATGTGGTGGGCGCCCGGCATGCCGTTGGCGGTCGGCGGGCCCTCGTAGAACACCCACTCCGGGCGTCCCTCGGACTGCTCCAGGCTGCGCTGGAAGATCTTGTTGTCCTGCCAGAACGACAGGATGCCGTGCTCCAGGGCAGGCAGGTCGACCTGCGCGGGGACGGGGTTGTAGGTGCTCATCGCGGGCGTCTACCTCCGACGGATGCGTGGACTGGCTCCGACGGAGGGACGAGACGGCGCGCCGTCCCGCGGTACCACCCTCCTTGGCCGCGGCCGACAGGCCCGCGACCCTCTTGTTTGGGTCTGCTGCCGGTTCTACCGGGCCGCACGACACCCTCGCGCGGCCTTTCTTCCGGCGGCTCCGGGGTGATCTTCCCGCCGCGCACACCCCCGGGCTCGCACCGTCCCCGGGTCGCTCATGGCTGCGTGCTGCGGTACTCGTCCCCATCTGCGCCTTGCAGGCCCAGTGTATCGGCCCCGGCAAGCCGATTCCCGCAGCCCGTCCGGCGGTCACACGGGGTGAGGTTATCCGGTTCCGATCTGGGCACAACTTGGGCAGCACCCGGGCATCGGCCGACGTCGGCGGCTGCCCGAGTGGGATCGGATATGACATCGGTATGTCCCGTTGTGACCGGATTCGATGGGGCTTATCGTTCCGGCACCGGAGGCCGCCGGGAACCGGCGGTCCGCATCATTCGTGAATGAGGTCGAAGCCATGGCTGAGAGAGCAACTGCTGCGGGTACCGCCACCAAGCGGGCGCGCAAGGCCGTGGCGGGCGACCCAGGGGAGGGGACCGTGAGCACTGCGCGGCGCAAGACCAGCACCAGCACCGGCCGGACGCCGGCCACCAGCCGTCACCACGTGCCGGCGGGCTCCGGTGCCCGCGCCGGGTCGGTGGACCCGGCCGACCTGCCGGTGCGGGCCGGGGAGGACCCGTGGACGGCGGCCGAGGTCGCCGAGGTGCACGACGAGCTGCACACCGACCTGGAGCGGCTGCGCGCCGAGATCGAGGCCTCGGAGGCCGCGATCACCGGCCTGATGCGCGACTCCAACGACGGCGCGGGCGACGACCAGGTCGACGCCGGCACCAAGAACATCAACCGGGAGAGCGAGCTCGCCCTCGCCAACAACGCCCGCGACAGCCTCGCCCAGACCGAGCGCGCGCTGGCCCGCCTGGAGACCGCCGAGTTCGGCGTCTGCGAGTCCTGCGGTCAGCCGATCGGCAAGGCCCGGCTGCAGGCGTTCCCGCGGGCCACGCTCTGCGTGAGCTGCAAGGCCAAGCAGGAGCGCAGGTAGCGCCCACCGCCCGGAACGGGAGACGGGCGTTCGCACCTGCGAGTGCCGTACGCTCGTCCCCGTAACGTCGGCCCCTCGGTCGGTCCACTCCGGCCGGCCGAGATCGCACACGGCAGCGGAGCGGATCATCAGCACCCCAGGTTCCCCCCAGACCCAGGACGACGCCGTCCCGACCGCGCGCGTGCCGCACGAGCCGGAGAGTCACGAGCCGGAGAGCGCCGTGGACGAATCCGCCGGGGCACCGGCCGAGCCGGACGGCACCGACCGCCCGGCCACCGGCGCCACCGCCGCCTCCGGGGCCCGCGCCGCCGTGCGCCGCCGCCGGATCGGCGTGCTGCTCACCGTCGCCCTGCTCGCCTACCTGATCGACCTCGGCAGCAAGCTGCTCGTGGTCGCCCGGCTGGAGGGGCGCCAGCCCATCCAGGTGATCGGCGACGTCATGACCTTCCAGGTGATCCGCAACCCCGGCGCGGCCTTCGGCATGGGCCAGGCGATGACCGTGGTCTTCACCGCGATCGCCGCCGCCGTGATCGTCGTCATCTGGCGGATCGCCCGCCGGCTCTACAGCCTGCCCTGGGCGATCGCCCTCGGCCTGCTGCTCGGCGGCGCGCTCGGCAACCTCACCGACCGGCTGTTCCGCGCCCCCGGGGTCTTCCGCGGCCATGTGGTGGACTTCATCTCCGTCCAGCACTTCGCGGTCTTCAACCTCGCCGACTCCGCGATCGTCTGCGGCGGCATCCTGGTGGTGCTGCTCTCCTTCCGCGGCTCCAACCCGGACGGCTCCGTCCACCAGCCCGGCCGCGGCAAGGACGAGACCGCCGGCACCGACTGACCGCGGCGGACGACGGTCCGGCCGCTCCCCGCGGTCGGGCATACTCGTACGGGTGAGTATCGCAGCGCAGACCCGCAGCCTCCCCGTTCCCGACGGCCTGGAGGGCGAACGCCTCGACGCGGCCCTGGCCCGGATGTTCGGCTTCTCCCGGACGAAGGCCGCCGAGCTCGCCGCCGACGGCAAGGTGACGCTCGACGGCGCCGTCGCGGGCAAGTCGGACCGGGTGACCGCGGGGTCCTGGCTGGAGGTCGAGATCCCCGCCCCGGCCGCGCCGGTGCAGATCGTCGCCGAGCCCGTCGAGGGCATGCGCATCGTCCACGACGACGACGACATCGTGCTGATCGACAAGCCGGTCGGCGTCGCCGCCCACCCCAGCCCCGGCTGGACCGGCCCCACCGTGATCGGCGGCCTCGCCGCGGCCGGCTACCGCATCTCCACCTCCGGCGCCGCCGAGCGCCAGGGCATCGTGCACCGCCTGGACGTCGGCACCTCCGGCCTGATGGTCGTCGCGAAGTCCGAGCGCGCCTACACCGACCTCAAGCGGCAGTTCCACGACCGGATCACCGAGAAGAAGTACAACGCCCTCGTCCAGGGCCACCCCGACCCGCTCTCCGGCACCGTCGACGCGCCGATCGGCCGCCACCCCAGCAGCGACTGGAAGTGGGCGGTCACCCGCGACGGCAAGCCCTCGGTCACCCACTACGACCTGATCGAGGCCTACCGCGCCGCCTCCCTGCTCGACATCAAGCTGGAGACCGGCCGCACCCACCAGATCCGGGTGCACATGTCGGCGCTGCGCCACCCCTGCGTCGGCGACACCACCTACGGCGCCGACCCGACGCTGGCCAAGCGCCTCGGCCTCACCCGCCAGTGGCTGCACGCCGTCCAGCTCGGCTTCGAGCACCCCGCGGACGGCCAGTGGGTCGAGTTCCGCAGCGAGTACCCGGCCGACCTGCAGAAGGCCCTCGACATCATCTCGTCGGAGAGCTGAGATGGCCGCGGACATCACGGTCGCGGTCACCGCGGAGCAGCTCGCGCAGGTGCGCAGCGTCCGCCAGGAGGTGTTCGTCGAGGAGCAGAACGTCCCCGCCGAGCTCGAGTACGACGAGCTCGACGCGACCTCGCTGCACGTGCTCGCCCTCGCCGAGGACGGCGCCGCCCTCGGCACCGGGCGGCTCATCCACGGCCCGCAGGCGTTCGAGCTCACCGGCATCGAGGGCCGGGTGCTGCTCGGCCGGCTCGCCGTCCGCAAGCCCGCCCGCGGCACCGGTCTCGGCGCCGAGCTGGTCCGGGCCATCGAGCGGGCGGGCCGGGAGCACGGCGCCCGTGAGCTGGAGCTGCACGCCCAGGTGCAGGCGCTCGGCTTCTACGAGCGGCTCGGCTACACCGCCGAGGGCCCGGTCTACGACGACGCCGGCATCCCGCACCGCACCATGACCCGGGTGCTCTGACCCGACCGGTCCGGCAGGCCGGTACGCTCCCGCCCGTGAACGATCTCCGGGTGGGAGCTTTCGGCGTTCCGGGCCTCCGGGCGCCGCGGACGGGCCGGTGCTGACCGCGCGCCGGGCGGTGCTGCTGCTCTGGGGGGCGGTCCTGGCGCTGCCCGTCCTGGCCGCCGCCTGCCTGGCGCCGGACATGCGGCTCGGCGGCTGCTCCGCCGATGACCGGCGCCTGCAGGAGCCGCTGGCCGCGGAGGCCCGGGCCCTCGGCGCAGCGGACGGTGCGCGGGCGGACGGCGACGCCTACGGCGGCTGCGACGAGGACGACCGCTTCGCCTACGCCGGGCAGGGCTACGCCGAGCCCGGCGGGCGGGCGCAGGTCGTGGCGCACTACCGCGCCGCCGCCGACCGGAACGGCTGGCAGCCGGCACCGCCGGACGCGGACGAGCCGGCCTGGCGCCGGGATCCGTCCGGCGAGCGGATCGGCCTCTGCTTCACCAAGGCGCTGCACGGCACGACCGCCCGCCTCGCGCTGCGCTGGGACACCGGGGAGGGAGGGGGCTACACCGTCGAGGCCCGGGCGAGCCGGACCGGCGGCGCCTGGTGCTGAGCCCGCCGGGCCGGCCGCGGCCCCCGGCTCAGAACAGGCCGTGCCACATCTGCTCGACGACCACGTTCCACCAGGTCGAGTCCTTGTGGAAGGCCTGCGGGTCGATGGCCGCGAGCCCCTCCTGGAGGGCGGACACCGCGGCGCCGGCCTCCAGCGGGTCGAGGCCGCGCATCGCGGCGCGGGCGGTCACCAGGGCGTCCAGGCTGCGCAGGAACGCCGCGACCGATGCGTTGACGTAGCGCCCGCTGCCGGTGCGCGGGTGGACCGCCCACACCGAGCCGAGCTGGGGTTCCTCTCCCGTGCACTGCACGGCGATCATGCACAGCCCGTCGGAGCCGATCCTCGTCCAGTCCGCGAGGACGTCCAGCACGGACGGCTCCAGCTCGGTACCGACGGCGGTCAGGTGGGTGCGCAGGTCGGCCAGCAGGCCGCCGGGCGGCGGGTTGTCCGGGTCGTCCGCGGCGAAGAACAGCGGCACGTCGGCGGGCAGCCCCGCCCAGGTCAGGGTGGTGCGGGCGGCCTGGGGCAGCGCGCTGGCGGCGAGGTCGTCGGCGTCCGGGCGGGTGACCTCGCCGAACACCTCGGCCAGCCGGCGGCCCAGCGCCACGTCGCGCACCGGCTCGGCCGGCGCGACCTCGCCCGGCTGCGGCGCCGGCACCCGGCGCGGCCGCGGCGGCGGCTGCTGCCCGGCGAGCCGGGCGATCCGCTCGGCGTGCGCGGTCAGCGCGGCGACGCCCTCGGCGCGCTCGTCCGCGAAGATCCCGTAGGTGTGCGAGCAGGAGACCTCCGCGTTCGGGAAGGCGCGCTCCACGAGGGCCGCGGTGTAGCCGCCGGGCAGGGTGGCCGGGCGCAGGTCGGTGTGGACGGCGACCACGTTGCCCGCCGGCACCCCGAGCCGGTCCAGCTCCGCCGCGAGCCGGTACTCCGCGGGCGGCAGACCGGGCCCGGAGGTCCGGTACAGCATGACCTCCTCGCCGTTCGCCGGGTCCACGTAGGTGGCGACCGCGGTGTTCCCCGGGCCGGTGGCCGGCGGGCCGTCCCGGCCGACGCGCTCCGCGTGCTTCGCCTCGTACGAGCGGATCACCTCGTCCACCGGGACGGACGGCCAGAGTGTGAGCTCGCCGCTGTCGCGGTCCACCACGCCGCAGGCGTCGCCGAGGTCGGCGGGCGGGCGCCGCTCGCCGGTCACCGGGTCGCGCTCCAGCGGGGCCGGCGCGGCCCAGACCACCCAGCCGAGGCCGAACTCGCGGTGCCGGACGGCCCGGCGGCGCTCGGCCGGGGCATCGCCGTTCAGCCAGCCGTCGGCGGTGGCGAGGGCCTGCTCCTGGGTGATCACGACGACTCCTCCTGGGTTGCGGACTCCGGCGAGATTACCGTCGGGCACGGTCGACTCCGGACGGTTGCATATGATCGCACGACGAAAACGGCCGGATCCGGAGCGTGTTGCACCGCGGCCGTGCAGGGGACGGGCTTCGGGGAGGTGGCCGTGACGGCCGAGGACCGCGAGATCGGCGACGACGAGCTGCTGGACGTGGCGGACAGCCCCGCCCAGGCGGCCTCACTGCACAAGGCGCTCCGGACGATCGCCGGAAACCCCTCGGTGGGGCCCGAGTTGCAGGAGATGGCGCGCGGAGTGCTCAGCGGCCGGATCGGCATGAAGGACGTGATCGGGTCCGACCGGTACCTGCACGCGATCGGCGCGCGGCTCGACGGGATCCGCGATGCCGCCGAGCACCTCTCGCCGGAGGACCGCCGCCGGTCCGAGGAGCGTGCGGCGAGGATGCTGCGCGAGGCGGAGGAGGCCGAGGGCGGCCGGGCCCGGCGTGACGAACGGAAGTGACGGGCCGTCGCATCCGCGGCTTTTTCGCGCGGGAGATGTGCTCAATCAGTGAAGTTTCGGGCTGACGGTCCTTTACCTTCCCTCTCGTCCTCCAGCTCGGGCGTCGGCAGTCCCGTTGTCTTTGTGGGATCATCGGACTGAAGCCGTGTCAGGGAGCTTTCCCGGCCGGGGGAAGCAACGGTAAAGCCCAGGTCTTGCCCCGCCCGCGGGCCCGGCCCGGCTGTCGTTCGCCCCCGTGCCGGAGGGCGGCCCGGCCCGGGGTCGTCGGTCGGGGGGAACTGACTCGTGTCGCTGATGCTGCCGGACAGCCTTGAGTGGGTCCTGGAGATGCTCGGCTTCGACTGGCCGAAGGCGGACGAGGACAAGCTCCGCGAGTGCGCCCAGGTCTGGCGGGACTTCGCCGACCAGGTGGACGAGCTGAACCACCGGGCACTGAGCGCTGCCAACAGCGTCCGGTCGGCCAACAGCGGCGACTCGATCGACGCCTTCGGGAAGGCTTTCGACACGTTCTCCACCGGTGGCGACGGCTACCTCGCCGATGCGGCCCAGGCCGCCCGGCTGATCGCGGTGGCGTTCGACGCCGCCGCGGTGATCGTGATCACCTGCAAGCTCGCGGTGATCGCCCAACTGGTGGTGCTGGCAACCGAGATCATCGCCGCGCAGGCGGCGGCGCCGTTCACCTTCGGCCTCTCCGAGGTCGGCGCGCTGGGCGCGACCCAGGTCACCAAGATGATCGTCCGCCGCCTGCTGAAGGAACTCCGGGAAGCCCTCATGGAGGCCATCCTGGAGACCCTCAAGGACCCGGTCGTCTCCGCCGTGCAGGCGATGATCTCCGACCTGATCGCGCAGACCGTCAACCAGGGCTTCGGTGCCCAGAGCGGCTACGACCTCGGACGCACGGTCAAGACCGGCTGGGACGAGGGCAAGTCCTCGGTCGGCAACTGGAAGCAGACCTTCGGCGAATCGCTCCGCGACGGCCTGGGCTCCCGGGCCGGCGGCGCCGCCCGCCACCACGCCGACCGGGCCGCCGGCCACGGCGGGCACGAGGGCAGTGGGCACGAGGGCGGCGGCGAGGGGAACGGCGACAGCGGCGGTCATGAGGGCGGCAGCCGTGAGGGCGGTGGCCGCGAAGGCGGCGCCCGTGAGGGCGGCGCGGGGGAGAGCGGCCGCGGCGAGTCCGGTGGGGGCGCGTCCGACGGGGGCCGGGGCTCGTCCGAGCCCTCCGGCACCCCTGGCGGATCGGGCCCCTCCGGCAGCTCCGGCTCCAACGCGCCGACGGGCGGACCCCGGACGGGAGCGGGCGGGACGGACGGCGGCGGCCGTACGGCCTCGGACGGCACCGGCGGTGACGCGCCTGCGGGCGCCCGCGGCGACGATGCGGGCGCCCGCCCGGCCCCGGCCCCGGCGAACGACCACCGCAGCTCCGCACCCCTCGACCCGTTCGGTACCCGTCTCGCCTCCGATCCGGCCCCCGCCGCCCCGACCCACACGGGCACTGACGACCGGTCGGCCGACAGCGGGCCGGCGGCCGGACCGCAGCACCGTGAGCCGTCGGCGGGCGACGGTGGGACGACCGGGCCCGCACACACGGGGACGGACAGCCGTCCGGCTCCGGCCGCCGAGGCTCCCGCCGGACCCGGCCCGGGCGCCGGGGACGGCCCGGCGCGGCCGGGGGAGCCGGCGGCGCAGCCGCCGCACCGCTCCGACCCCGACCCGGGGCGGCCGGGGTCCGCC
>NZ_JBHWBW010000229.1:0-873 GCF_042735675.1 Kitasatospora sp. NPDC059571 | reverse complement strand
GGCCCCCCCCCCCGCGGGCAGCCACCCCGCCCGGGAGCGCCCGCCCGCCGCCCCGGCCCCCCCGGCGCCGCGCGCCGGCGCCCCCCCGGCGCGGCCGGTGGAGCAGGCGGCTCAGCCGCAGCACGGCTCCGACCACGACCAGGGGCGTCCGGTGTCCGACGGCGGGCGGCCCGCGCCGCCGCTCGGTCCGGTCCGCGGCGGGGAGGTCTCCGGCGCCCCCGCGCACGCGACCGATCACGGTGGTCCGGCCCTCGGCCCCGTCCGCGGCGCCGACGGCCCCGGCGTGCCCGCACACACCCCTGACCACGGCGGCCCCTCGTACGGGCCGGTCCGCGGCGACACCCCGGCGCCCGCTGCCGAACGGACCCACCACGGGTCGGACACCGACCGGCCCGGCACCGACCGGCCCGGCTCGGACGTCCCGCCGCAGCGGCACGAGAGCAGGCCGCACGCCGGAACGCCGCCGCACGCGGCTTCGGCGCCGCACGTGCCGACCGGCGACGCCGCACGTCCCGCGCACTCGGACGGCCCGCACCGCGCCACTGTCCGGACCGCCTCCACCGCGGTCGCCGACGCTCCGCCGACCCACACCCCCGGCGCGCCGGCGCCCGACACCGCCGGCGCGCAGCCGTCCGCCCCGAGCACGGCCAACGGCCCGGGCGTCCCCGGCCACGGCATACCCCCGACCGGCTCCGCACCGACCGGCTCCACCCCGGGCAGCGGCGCCGCGCGCCCGCCCCGCGCCGACCGCCCGGCCACGGGCACCCCGTCCGACGGCCGTGCCGACGGCGGCCGCCCGACCGTTCCCGGACAGGCCACCCCGGGGCCCCACCGGGCGGAGCGCCCCGTCCGCCTCGGAGCGCAGCCGGCCGC
>NZ_JBHWBW010000228.1:0-11911 GCF_042735675.1 Kitasatospora sp. NPDC059571 | reverse complement strand
CTCAGTCTGCGCGGCTCCGGGCGCGAGCCCGACCCGCCCCCCCCCCCCCCGGGGGGGGGCGCCTACCGCTCAAAGTGTTCCCGCGTCCCCGACCCCCACCGCCGGGGCGTGTATTTCTCGCCCGAGGGCGTGCGGCGCTCCATCGAGGAGAGCCTGGAACGTCTCGGCCTGGACCGGATCGACATCGCCTACCTGCACGACCCCGACGACCACCTGGACCAGGCCATCGCCGAGGGCTGCCCGGAGCTGGTGCGGCTGCGCGCCGCGGGCGTGGTCGGAGCGATCGGCGTCGGCATGAACCAGGCCCAGGCGCCCGCGCGCTTCGTCCGCGAGACCGACATCGACGCGGTCCTGCTGGCCGGCCGCTACACGCTGCTCGACCAGCGCGGCCTGGCCGAGCTGCTTCCGCTCGCCGAGCGGCGCGGGGTGTCCGTGGTGGTCGGCGGTGCCTTCAACTCCGGCCTGCTGGCCGACCCGAAGCCCGGCGCGACCTTCGACTACGTCGCGGCATCCGACGAACTGGTCAGCCGTGCACTGGGGTTGAAGGAGGTCTGCGAGCGGCACGGGGTGCCGCTGCGGGCCGCCGCGCTGCGCTTCCCGTTCGGGCACCCGGCCGTCGCGAGCGTGCTGGTCGGCACCCGGACCGCGGACGAGGTGCGGGACGCCGCGACCATGCTCCGGCATCCCGTTCCCGACGTACTGTGGACGGAGCTGAAGGAGCGCGGGCTGCTGCCCGCGGACGTACCGACCCCCGGAGAGGCGGGCTGATGAGGATCGCCCTGTTCATCACCTGCTTCAACGACACCATGTTCCCCGGCACCGGCCGGGCGGTGGTCGAGGTCCTCGAGCGGCTCGGGCACCGGGTCGACTTCCCGCAGGAGCAGACCTGCTGCGGGCAGATGCACTTCAACACCGGCTACCGGCCGGACGCCGTCCCGCTGGTGGAGCGGTTCGCCCGGGTCTTCGGCACGTACGACGCGGTGGTCACCCCGTCGGCGTCCTGCGCCGGCATGGTGCGCGAGAACCATCCGGTGCTGGCCGAGGAGTACGGACCCGACCGGCTGCGCCGGGAGGTGTCCGAGCTCGTGCCCCGGGTGTACGAGTTCACCGAGTTCCTGACCGATGTCCTGGGCGTGACCGACGTCGGGGCGACCTTCCCGCACCGGGTCGCCTACCACCCCACCTGCCACTCGCTGCGCGGGCTGCGGCTCGCCGACCGGCCGCAGCGGCTGCTGAGCGCGGTGAAGGGCCTGGAACTGGTCGACCTGCCGGCCGCCGACTCCTGCTGCGGCTTCGGGGGCACCTTCGCCGTGAAGAACGCCGACACCTCCGCCGCCATGCTCGCCGACAAGACCGACGGTGTCCGGGCCAGTGGCGCCCAGGTGCTCTGCGCCGCCGACAACTCCTGCCTGCTGCACATCGGCGGCGGACTGTCCCGGCAGGGCAGCGCCGTACGCACCATGCACCTGGCGGAGATCCTGGCCGCCACCGAGGGGGGAGCGCGATGACCGGGCAGGGCGTGGTCTGGCTCGGCTCGCCGTCCTTCCCCGAAGCGGCCCGCGAGGCGCTGAAGGACGGTCAGCTGCGGGCCAACCTGAAGCGCGCCACCACGACCATCCGGAACAAGCGCCTCGCGGTCGCCTCCGAGCTGGACGACTGGGAGGCGCTGCGTGAATCGGCGGCGGCGATCAAGCGTCGCACCGCGCGTCATCTCGACCGCTATCTGCTGCAGTTGGAGGAGTCGGTCACGGCGGCCGGCGGCACCGTGCACTGGGCCGCCGACGCGCACGAGGCCAACCGGATCGTCACCGAGCTGATCCGCGCCGCCGGCGAGAGCGAGGTGGTCAAGGTCAAGTCGATGGCCACCCAGGAGATCGGCCTCAACGAGCACCTGGCCGAGGCCGGCATCACCGCGTACGAGACCGACCTCGCCGAGCTGATCGTCCAACTCGGCGACGACCGGCCCTCGCACATCCTCGTCCCCGCCATCCACAGGAACCGCGGCGAGATCCGTGACCTGTTCACCGCCGAGATGGGCAGGTGGGGCCGCCCCGCCCCCGACGCGCTCACCGACGAGCCCGCCGCCCTGGCCGAGACCGCCCGGCTGCACCTGCGGGAGAAGTTCCTGCGCGCCAAGGTCGCCGTCTCGGGCGCCAACTTCGCCTGCGCCGACACCGGGACGGTCGTGGTGGTCGAATCGGAGGGCAACGGCCGGATGTGCCTGACCCTGCCGGAGACCCTGATCACCGTGATGGGCATCGAAAAGGTCGTCCCCACCTGGTCCGACCTGGAGGTGTTCCTGCAGCTGCTGCCGCGCTCGTCCACCGGTGAGCGGATGAACCCCTACACCTCCACCTGGACCGGCAGCACCGAAGGTGACGGGCCGTCGGCGTTCCACCTGGTGCTGCTCGACAACGGCCGCACCGACACCCTCGCCGACACCGTCGGCCGCCAGGCGCTCGCCTGCATCCGCTGCTCCGCCTGCCTCAACGTCTGCCCGGTGTACGAGCGCACCGGCGGCCATGCCTACGGTTCGGTGTACCCCGGGCCGATCGGCGCCGTCCTCACCCCGCAGCTCGTCGGCGTCGAGCACGCGGCCTCGCTGCCGTTCGCGTCCACGCTGTGCGGGGCCTGCTACGATGCCTGCCCGGTGAAGATCAACATCCCCGAGGTGCTCACCCACCTGCGGGCCGAGGCGGTCGAGGCCAAGGGCCGGTCCGCAGAGGCGCTGGCCATGAAGGCGGCCGCCGTCGTGCTCGACTCACCGCGCCTGCTGGGCGCCGCGCAGAGGGCAGCCGCCCTCGGCGGCCGGGCCCTCGCCCGCGACGGACGGATCGGACGCCTTCCCGGACCGCTGCACGGCTGGTCCGACAGCCGCGACACCCCCGCACCGGCGGCCGAGTCCTTCCGCAGCTGGTGGCGCAAGAGCAGGGAGAACCGATGAGCGGCCGCGAGACCGTCCTCGCCCGGATCCGGGCCGCACTCGCCGACGTTCCCGCCGAGGAGCAACCGCAGGACGTCCCCGTGCCGCGAGACTACCGGCGCAGCCACGTCCGGCCCGGCGAGGACACCGTCGCGCTGTTCGCCGAACGGGTCGCCGACTACCGCGCGAACGTCACCCGCACCGACCGGGCCGGCCTGCGCGACGCCATCGCCGGCGTCCTCACCCGGCGCCCGGTGCGCCACGTCGCGGTGCCCGCCGGTTTCCCGACCGAGCTGCTGCCGACCGGCAGCTGGGACTGGCACCCGGAACCGCTCGACATCGCCGCGCTGGACGCTCTGGACGGCGCGATCACGCTGGCCCGCGCCGGCATCGCGGTCACCGGGACGATCGTCCTGGACGCCGGCCCCGGCCAGGGCCGGCGGGCCCTCACCCTGGTGCCCGACTACCACCTGTGCATCGTGGACGCCGAGCAGATCGCCGACGACCTCCCGGACACGCTGGCCCGCCTCGACCCCGCCCGGCCCCTCACCTTCGTCTCCGGGCCGTCCGCGACCAGCGACATCGAACTCGACCGGGTGGAAGGCGTGCACGGCCCCCGTACCTTGGACGTCATCGTCGTCGAACCCGGACCCTGCGCCGCAGGCAAGGAATGACCAGGAAGGACACCGTGCCAGTCACCGACGAAGCGATCGAGAAGATCAAGGGAATGATCGTGAGCGGCGAACTGCGGCCCGGCGAGAAGCTTCCGAAGGAGGCCGACCTCGCCGAGCGGCTCGGCCTCTCGCGCAACTCCCTGCGGGAGGCCGTCAAGGCCCTGTCGGTCATCCGGGTGCTCGATGTCCGCCAGGGCGACGGCACCTACGTGACCAGCCTGGAGCCCGACATCCTGCTGGAGACGCTGGGCTTCGTCGTCGACTTCCACCGGGACGACACGGTCCTGGAGTTCCTCGAGGTCCGTCGGATCCTCGAGCCCGCCGCCACCGCCATGGCCGCCCGGCTGATGTCCGACGAGGAGGTCACCGGCCTGGAGGAACTGCTCTCCGGTCTGAGCGGCGACGCGTCGCTCGAGGAGCTGATCGACAACGACCTCGAGTTCCACCGCAGGATCGCGGCGGGGTCGGGCAACACCGTGCTGTCCTCGCTCATCGACGGCCTGTACGGCCCGACCAGGCGCGCCCGGATCTGGCGCGGGCTGACCGAGGAAGGCGCGGCGGAGCGCACCCGCCAGCAGCACCGCGACATCCTCGACGCCATCGCCGGTCGCCGCCCGGACCTCGCCCACGCCTGGGCCACCGTGCACATCGCCGGCGTCGAACAGTGGCTCCGCGGCACCCTCGGTGAGGCCGACTCGGCCCTCGGCCGCCCGGAACACTGACCTCACGGCCGGAAGCGGTCGGTGGCGGCCGCTGATCGCGGCGCACCAGCGCCCGTGAGGCCGGAACGCGATCGCGGTCCGGCCTCGGGGTGCATCAGGCTGCTACTGGACGGTCCAGGCCTGGTGGGACTGGTTGACGGCGTTCGACTGGTCGATGGCGGCGCCGTTGGCGGTCGACCCGCCGGCCACCTCCAGGACCTGCTTGCTCTCGTAGTTGCGGATGAGGTAGCCGCCGCCGGTCGGCTCGAAGTACCAGAGCTGGTTGTTGCCGCCGTTGTAGGTGTACTGCTGCAGCGCAGTCCCCCTCCAGTGACTGGAGTAGTTCATGTCGAGGACCTTGCCGCTGTTCCGGTTCACGATCTTGTAGAGCTGGCCGGTGACCGGGACGATGTTCCACTGCTGGTTGGCGCCGCCGTTGTTCGGCCACTGGATGACGCTTCCGCCGTCGGCGGTGGATGCGTTGGACACGTCCGCGAGCTGACCGCTGTTGACGTTCTTGATGGTGTAGTACGTCGACGGGTTGGTACTCGGGGCGCCGGTCGAGGTCGCCGGCGCTCCGCCGGTCTGCTGGACGCTGAAGTCCGTGATGTAGAAGTAGCCGCCGTCGGTCTTGGCGACCCGCACGTAGCGGAAGGCCTGCCGGACGTCGATGTCGCCGGTGAGGGTCGAGGCGAACGGCAGGGTGTCGGTCTGGCGGCCGAGGACGGTGTAGCTGCCGAAGTTGGGGTCGTCGGAGCCGCGGACCTCGAAGTTGCCGCGGGTCGCCGACTGGTCCAGGTCCTGACGGGTGGTCAGAGAGAACTGGCCGAGCTGGTAGGGCTGGCCGAGGTCGACCTGCCACCAGGCCGAGGTGTCGCTGCCGGTGGGGGACCAGCCGGTCGCGCCGTTGTTGTCGACGGCCTTCGAGGGCTCGGTGCCGGTGCCGTAGACCGACGAGGAGGTCGCGGCCTTGTTCCAGGCGAGGTTGGGCACCAGGGTCATCCACTGGTAGCCGGACTCGAGGCCGGAGGCCTTGATCACCGCGTCGCCGGAGGTGGTGTTGTTGGTGAGGGTGACGTTGGCGCCGTTGCGGTTCTGGTTGATGAATCCGTCGGTGTGCGACAGGACGTTGTTCGAGAGGGTCATGTGGTCCGACCCCTCGTCCGTGTAGAGGCCGGCCACGGCCGAGCCGCAGGCGGCGGCGTTGCGCACCACGTCGTGGATGTAGTTGCCGTTGATGACCGTGCCCGGGTCGTTGGACAGGTGGTAGATGGCGGCCGAGTCGCACAGCCGGTTCATCACGTTGCCGATCCGGTTGTAGCTGATGCTGTTGTTGCCCTCGGCGTTGGCTGCTGACTGCCAGCCCCAGCCGAGTGAGATGGCCGCCCACGGGGTGTCGGAGATGTCGTTGTGGTCGATGGCGGTGCTGTTGACGAAGCCCGCGTCGATGGCCGCGGTGCCGGGGTAGTCCTGACCTATCCGGGTGATCAGGTTGTCCTTGACGGAGACGTTCTTGACCACCTCCCGGGCGTGCAGGGCCGGCGGCGGGGGGGGGGGGGGGTGGCCCCGTCCGAGGGGGCGCGGCCGTCAGGCGCCGCCGCCCCCCAGCCTGGCCTGCAGGTCGGCGTCGGCCACCGCGATGGCCATGCCCAGCGCCTCGGTGATGTGCCCGGCGGCGGACATGACGCGGGCGGTGCCCACGATCGGGGCGATCGCGACCAGGACGTCCTGGAGCTGCTCCATGGTCACGTCGGCCTCGACGGCCGGGCCGACGTGCGCGAGGTAGGAGATCGCGGGGGCGTCCATGGCGGCGAGCGCGGCGATCCGGGTGAGGATGAGCATGTCGTCGCTCATCCCGCACCGCTCGATCGAGTCCATCGTCATCGCGGCGAGCGTGTCGAGAACGGGTGTTTCGGACATGGTGGTCATGGGCGGCGGCCCTCCGGTGAGGTGTGGAGCCGGCCGGGTCGGTCCCGGACGGCGTCGTGCACCGCCCGGCCCCGCCCCGCCCGCTTTGCCTCCGACGGTAGGGGCCGCCCGGCCCGGCCGCCCGGCCCGACTGGGCCGAACGGGTAACCCCGCCGCGCCAGCGGGGACCGCCGTCACGTGCCGGGGGCCGGCGGTCGCCGGCCCGGTCGGGATCGTCCGTCCCCATCGGGAGGGCGCCGCCGGGCAGGGCGAGGAGGCCGCGTGGGGCGCGCCGCGGGGCGGCGGAGCGGGCCGGCGGTGGCGCGGCCGGGGAGTGGCGGCGGCCGGTCCCGGTGTGTGCGGGGCCGCCCCTCGGGGGCCTGGCGGCGCTGTGCGGGCGGGAGTTCGCGCAAGGCCTAGAGTCGGGGCATGGCCATTCCGAGTTTCCTCGCAGACCTGCGTGCCGTGGTCGGCACCCGCCCGCTCTGGCTGTCCGGCGTCGCCGCCGTGGTGGTCGACGACCGGGGGCGGGTGCTGCTCGGGCGCCGCAGCGACAACGGCCGCTGGGCCCTGGTCGGCGGCATCCTCGACCCGGGGGAGCAGCCGGCCGACGGGCTCGCCCGGGAGGTGCTGGAGGAGACCGGGGTGAGCGTCGTCCCGGAGCTGCTGACCTCGGTGACCGTGTCGGCGATGCTGAGCTACCCGAACGGCGACCGGGCGCAGTACCTCGACCTCACGTTCCGCTGCCGCCCGGTGGCGGGGGAGGCCCGGGTCAACGACGACGAGTCGCTGGAGGTCGGCTGGTTCGCGCCGGACGCGCTCCCCGACCTCGACGACTACGCCCTGCGCCGGCTCAAGATCGCCCTGGCCGGCGCCGAGCGCACCGTCTTCGAGTTCGACGCCGACGGGGTCAGCGGGAGCTGAACCACTCCGCCGTCCGCTCCAGCCCCTCCCGCAGGCCCACCGGTACGACGTCCGGGAACAGTTCGCGCAGCCGGGCGTTGTCCGCCTGCGAGTCCCGGACGTCGCCGGCCCGCGGGTCGGTGTGCGCGGTCTCCAGCGGCCGTCCGAGCACCGAGCCGAGTTCGGCGATCAGCTCCAGCAGCGTGGTCCGGGTGCCGAACGCCAGGTTGACCGGGTCCGGGTGGACGACCCGGCGCAGCACGGCCTCGGTGAGCACCTGGGTGACCGTCCCGACGTAGGTGAAGTCGCGGCTCTGGCCGCCGTCCCCGTGCACCGACAGCGGACGGCCGGCCAGCGCCGCGTCCAGGAAGGCCGGCACCACCGCGGCGTACGCGTGGCCGGCGGGCTGCAGCGGGCCGAAGACGTTGAAGAACCGCAGCGGCAGCACGCCCAGGCCGTAACAGTGGTGATAGGCCGCCAGGTACGCCTCGGTGGCGAGCTTGCTCACCGCGTAGGGGCTCATCGGGGCGGTGCGCATGGTCTCGCGCTTGGGCAGCTCCCGGTTGGCGCCGTACACCGAGGACGAGGAGGCCGCCGCCACGTACAGGCCGCCCGCCCGGCGGGCGGCCTCCAGGACCTCCAGGGTGCCGGTGGCGTTGGCGTGGTGGCTGGCCAGCGGGTCGGCCACCGAGCGCGGCACGGAGGGCAGCGCGGCCAGGTGCACCACGGCGTCCGCGCCGGCGAAGGCCTCGTCCAGCAGGGCGGAGTCCAGGATCGTGCCCTCGAAGAAGGTGACGTCCAGGCCGTCCAGGTTGGCCTTGTCCCCGGTGGACAGGTTGTCCACCACCCGGACCTGCTCGACCTCGGGGCGGGCCAGCAGGGCCCTGGCCAGGTTGGCTCCGATGAATCCGGCTCCGCCGGTGACGACCAC
Source organism: Kitasatospora sp. NPDC059571 (assembly GCF_042735675.1). NCBI lineage: Bacteria > Bacillati > Actinomycetota > Actinomycetes > Kitasatosporales > Streptomycetaceae > Kitasatospora > Kitasatospora sp. NPDC059571. The sequence goes on along the minus strand of NZ_JBHWBW010000228.1, from coordinate 3,871 downwards.
GCGTGTCACGGGTACTCCCCCCACTCCGGCAGGGCCTCCCCGCCCCGCGCCTTGCGCCGATGCTAGCGGCGCGGGGCGCGCCCGCGTGGGCGATCTGTCACACCTTGTGCTGCCGGTACGTCTCCTCGGCGGCGTCCAGCACGGCCGCCAGGTCGCCCCCGGCGGTCGCCGTGCCCACCGCCGCCACCGCGCCCTCCACGAACGGCGCGTCGGCGAACCGGACCGGGAACGGCAGGCCGTGCTCGTCCGCCTCGGCCAGCAGCGCCAGCACGGTGGAGACCGCGGTGCCGATGTCGGAGAGGACCGCGACCCCGTGCCCCTGGTCCACCCGCCGGGCCGCGGCCGCGATCAGCACCGCGCTCGTCCCGAGCCCGTCGTCCAGGCTGCCGCCGGTGGCGGCGACCGGCGCCGGGTCGTCGCTGCGGGCCAGCGACAGGGCCAGGGCCCGGGTGGCGAGTGCCAGCTCCTGGCTGTGCGAGACCAGCACCACCCCGACCCGGCCGAGGCCCGCCGGTCGGGACGGCCGCGGCACCTGGGCCGGCCGGGGTGCGGTGGTCGCGGTGCCGGCGGGGGCTGACGGCGCGTCGGAGATCGGGATCACGTCGGCGCGGGTACCGGCCCTGCGGTCCATCGGCTGCTCCCTGGTGGCCTGCGAGAACGGGGGTGCTTCGGGCACCACTCTGGCAGCCGGTCCGGCCGGTGCGGGCCAACGGCGGCCGTGTGTCTGCCGTGCCGGGACCTGCCCGAATACCACAGCGGGCGGCTCCGCGGCAGCCGATCGGCCGATCATGTGCCCCGGCCGGGCAACTCCCGCCGAACGGCGGGGCCCGCTGGCTACGCTGAACCGCGAACGGATCACTACTGCACCGGGTCACTACTGCACCGGATCAGCACTGCACCGGATCAGCACCGCACAGATCAGCACCGCACCACCGAGGAGCGACCATGGCGACCGATACCGTGACGACGCCGCAGCCGGGAGCCAAGCCCCGGCCGGATCTTGCCGGGGCCGAGTGGCTCTCCAGCAGCCAGGGCGCGGGCGACGTACAGATCGCCTTCGTCGGGGGCTGCATCGCGATGCGGGACGGCCGGCACCCCGAGGGGCCGGCGCTGATCTTCACCCCGGCCGAGTGGGAGGCGTTCGTGCTCGGCGCCCGGGACGGCGAGTTCGACCTGACCTGACCCCGGGCCCGACCGGGGCGGACCGCCCGGGGCGGTCCCGATGAACCCCCGGTGACGGCCCGGAGGTCACAAATGAATTCTGATGGTCCGAAACTCGTTGACTGCTGGACAAGTGGCAGCCCACAGTATGGAGCAGGCAGACGCCGTGCCGACCGCCCCCACGCGGTCGTGCACGGCGCCCGCTGTGCTGCCCGTCACTGGCGCCGGTGACGAGCTCCTCCCGATGTGATCCCCACGCGCACGAGTGCGTCGGCCGGTCCCGGCCCCAGGGAGGGGCTCGGCAGTCGCCGGGAGGCGATGGCCCCGCGTCGAGTGCTACTCGATCGCGGTGCCGGGTTGTCCGGGATCCGCACGCCCCCACGCGGCGGTGTCCCGGACAGGTCCGCGAGTGCGACGGGCCGGGGCCCCGCGAACCTGGCTTGTGGAATTGTCGGTCGTGGCCCCGCCGGACGCCCGGCGCCCTGGCGGGCGCTGCGCGTGCGGACGGTCGATCAGGTGTCGTCGCACGACGATGTGCAGGATGAGGGAAGGCGCGGCACGGCACGCCCGAGACAAACCGCCCCCCGGTGGGACATGCCCACAGCGGTCCGTCGTGCTGAACCGAACGTAGCCCGGACGGTTGCTCAGAGTCAACATTGGTCTCTGAGCGTCGATCCCCGGCCGGTCACCGCAGCACGCCCCGGAGCGTCGGGCGACCCGTCCGCCGGGCCGCGTGCACCGGCCCCGTACGATGGTGTCATGTCTTTCCTCCGCCGTCGCTCCGGCTCCCCCGCAGGTCCGGACTTCGACGTGCTCGCGATGGACCCGGGCGACTGGCCCGGCCACTTCGGGGCCATGATGATGACCGGATCGGACGGCTCCTGCCAGGGCATCTTCCTGCGCTACGACCTGTACGGCGGCCGCGGCCCCGCGATGTTCATCGGGAACCTGCCCGAGGGCTCGCCGGCCCGCGAGAACGAGGACGGCGTCCCCTTCGAGGTGCGCCAGCTGCTCGCCGCGCTGGAGAACACCGAGGAGGTCGACTTCGTCTCCGCCGAGGACTTCCCGGTGATGCTCGGCGACGACCTGCTGATCGTGAAGAAGGTCAAGGTCAGCGAGGGGCGGGTGTTCTGCTCCCAGTTCGACCGCAGCGACGGCGTCCTGGTCACCATCGCCTCCTGGGACCGGCCGATCGCCGATGACCTGTACCAGCTGCTGAAGCCGCTGCCCGCGGAGATGTTCCAGCAGGGCTGACGGCCGCTCGGGCGCGCTTGACGCTGGCGATCAACGCTTCGTACAGTCACGGCATGCCGTGCCGCCTCCCGCTGCTCACCCGGCGCAGGCACCTCGACCTGCGCCGTGACGCGGGCGGCACCTGTCCGGGCAGCTGACCGGGGCCTTCGCGCCCCGCCCACCGCGGCACCGGGTGCCCGCGGGGCACCCGCCCAGGGCCTGACGGCCGGGGCGGGCCGACCCTTTTCGGCCATCGCCGGGCCCGTTGCCGCCGCCGTTCCGCAGCGTCCCCCCAGCCGCCCGCCCGGAGGCCCCCATGACCAGTGCCGTGCCCGCGCCCGACGGCGCCGCCGCCGTTGCCGAAGCCATCGCCCGCCTGCCCCGCGTCGCCGACCTGCTCGCCGCCAGGGCCGAGGAGCACGACCGCGACGGCACCTTCCCGTACCAGGGGGTGGAGGCCGTCCACGAGGCCGGCCTGCTCACCCTCACCGTCGGCCGCCGGCACGGCGGACCCGGCGCCGGGCTCGCCGACACCGTCCGGGTGCTGGCCGGCCTCGGCCGCGGCGACGCCTCGGTCGCCGTACTCACCGCCCACACCCTCCTGCTCCACGCCGAGCACGACCGGGACGGACTCTGGCCGGCCCCCGCCTACCGGCGGCTGCTCACCGAGTCCCGCCGCGGCCCGGCGCTGCTCGCCACCCTGCGCCCGACTCCCGGCCGGCCCGCCGTCACCGCCCACTGGGACGGCGAGAACTGGCAGTTGACGGGGCATGAGAGCGACTGCAGCGGCGCCGAGGCACTGGCCTGGCTGGCGGTGCCGGCCCGCACCGACGAACCGATTCCCCGCACCGGCCTGTTCCTCGTCCGCGGCGACAGCCCGGGGCTGGAGATCGACCCGGTCGGGGACCAGCTCGGACTGCGCGCCAGTGCTGGCCACGATCTGGTGCTCGACGGCGTCCCGGTCGCGCCGGCGTACGCCGTGCGGCTCACCCCGCCCGGCCACGCCGCCCCCGAGCGCCGGGCCGCCGACGCCACCGCCCGGGCCTGGCACGACCTCGCGCTGGCCGCCGTGCAGCTCGGCACCGCGCGCGCCGCACAGGACTGGCTGATCCGCTTCCTCCAGCAGCGCACCCCCGCGAACCTCACCGAACCGCTCGCCGCGCTGCCCCGCTACCGGGCCGGACTCGGCGAGATCGAGGCCTCGCTGACCGGCGCCGAGGAACTGCTCGGCGCCCTCGCCGACGCGGTCGACCGGGACGTCCCCGGGGCGGCCGGCCGCACCGCGGCCGGGCAGCTCCTCGCCGTCCGGGCGGCCACCGCCGCCGTCCAGCGGGCGGTCGCCCTCACCGGCAACCCGGGGCTCAGCCGCCGGCACCCGCTGGAGCGCTACCTGCGCGACGCGCTCAGCGGGCGGATGCACCTCCCCGCCGAGGAGACCGTGCTCGACGAGATCGGCCGGGCCGCGCGGGAGCGGGGC
>NZ_JBHWBW010000227.1:1124-11944 GCF_042735675.1 Kitasatospora sp. NPDC059571 | reverse complement strand
CGCGCCACCCCGCCGGGGCCCGGCGCGCGCCACCCGCCGGGCCCCCTCACCCGTTCCCGGACAACCTCACCCCGGCGAACCCGCCCCGCCCCGCCCGGGCCGGCCGGGCTCCTTCGCGAGTTCGGCGGTGAACTGGGCACCGGCCAGCAGCGCGAGGTTGGACAGCCACAGCCAGACCAGGAAGACCACGACCCCGGCGAGTGAGCCGTAGAGCTCGCTGTAGGTGCTCAGCACCGAGGTGTAGAGGGCGAAGCCGGCCGAGGCGACCAGCCAGAGCGCGGCGGCCAGCACACCGCCGGGCACACTGTTCGCCCGGCTGCGGGCGGGCGCCGGGCCGGTACGGAAGACGACCAGGACCAGGACGGCCACCAGGCAGAGCAGCACCGGCCAGCGCAGCAGGCCCCACGCCCAGGCAACGGGCGCGTCCACCCCCAGGAAGCGCCCCGCCGTCTCGGCGGCGGGGCCGGTCAGCAGCAGGAGCAGGGCGCTGACCAGGAGCAGGCCGAGCAGGGCGGCCGCGGTCAGCACGATCCGGTGGGCCGTCTGCCAGGGCGAGCGCCGGTCCTGCACCCCGTGCATGCGGTGCAGGGTGCGCCGGAAGACCGCCAGGTAGCTGGAGGCGGACCACAGCGCGCTCGCGGTGCCGCCCGCGAGCAGGCTCCAGGCCGCCGAATCCGGGCGCAGCATCCGGTCCAGCACGTCGTGCAGCTGGCTGCCGGAGCCGGCCGGGGCGTAGGCGCTGACGTGCGCGACGAAGTTCTCCGCAGTGGCCGGACTGATCATGCCGAACGCGATGACGGCGACCAGCAGCGCGGGCAGCACGGCGAGGATCGCGTAGTAGGTGAGCGCGGCCGCGTGGTCGGTCACGTCGTCGCGCCACATCGCCACCGGCGTCGCCCGCAGGGCCGGCCACCAGGAGGCCCGTCCCCGGCCCGGGGTCCGGCTGCCGAGGGCCGGACGGTCCCGGCCGGCCGGGGCGGCGGGGGCGGTGCTGTGCTCTGCCGTCATCGGGGAGGCGCCTCTCGAAGCGTGGGGACGATCAGGACCGCGAGCGTCCGGCGGTCAGCCGTCCTCGTGGCCCGGTCTGCCGGGCGGGTGGAAGCAGGCGGTGACGGTCTTGCCCTCACGTTCGGGCCGAGCCTGCCAGTCGTCGGCGAGCGCGTCCACCAGCGCGAGGCCGCGTCCCGACGTGGCGTCGTCGCCGGCCGCGCGCGGCGGGCCCGGCAGCCGCGGGTCGGAGTCGTGGACGGCCGCGTACAGGCACTGGCCGTCCCAGGTGAGCACCAGGTCGGCGGAGCTGCGGGCGTGCACGTGCGCATTGGCGACCAGCTCCGACACCGCGAGGATCACGGCGTCCGCGGTCTCGGGGGCGCTGGTCGTCCATCCCAGCTCGTCCAGGTGCCGACGGGCCCAGTCGCGGCCGGCCCGTACGCCGCCGGCGACCGGCAGCCTCCGCGCCCAGCCGAGCGCACCCAGTCTCGGGTCCTGCGTGTCCACCGGTCGCTCCTTCCGCGTGCTGCTGCCGAGGTCCCCGACCGGTTGCCCCGGTTCGCCGGCCGGTACTCCCCCGGGTCTCGGGTGCGCTCCCGGGACGCGGGCCCGCCCGGTCCGAGCTCCGCCCCCGGGCGGGCAGGGACGCGTCGAACCGCGGGCAGCGGGTACCCGAGCGCCACCGTCCGGCCACGGCGGGCCGCCTCCCGGTGGACGGCCCGCCCGCGTTCCTCGAGGAGATCTCGTGCTGTCCGAACCCGTCGCACCGCAGACCGCGCCGCCCGCATCCGCATCCACATCCGCGGCGACCGGCCCCACCGGCACTGCCCCCGCCGCCCGCGGCCGACGGCTGCGGCGCCGGTTGGAGGGCCTGATCGGCATCGCCGCGACCGAGGGCAACGAACTCGTCCCGCTGCGCAACGGCGACGAGATCTTCCCGGCCATGCTGGCGGCCGTCGAGGGCGCCACCCGGACGGTCGACATGACCACCTTCGTGTACTGGCGCGGCGAGATCGCGAGCCGGTTCGCACAGGCGCTGGCGCGCAAGGCGGCGCAGGGGCTGCGGGTGCGGCTGCTGCTGGACGGGTTCGGCAGCCGCCTGATCGAGCCCGAACTGGTCGAGCTGATGGCGTCCTCCGGCGTCCAGGTGGCCTGGTTCCGGCGCCCGGTGCGCCTGTCGCCGCTGAAGCAGAACCACCGCTGCCACCGCAAGGTGCTGGTGGTGGACGGCCGGACGGCGTTCACCGGCGGGGTGGGCATCGCCGAGGAGTGGTGCGGCGACGCCCGCCACCCGGGCGAGTGGCGCGACACCCACGTCCAGGTCCGCGGCCCGGCGGTCGACGGCATCGCGGCGGCCTTCGCCCAGAACTGGGCGGAGTGCCGGCCGGACGCGCTGTACGACGAGGCGGACCGCTTCGAGGACCACGACCAGCCGGGACCGGCGGTCGTCCAGGTGGTCCGCGGCTCCGCCAGCGTCGGGTGGCAGGACCTGCAGACCCTGATGCGGGTCGTCATCTCCTCGGCCGAGCAGCGGCTCCGGCTGGCCACGGCGTACTTCGCCCCGGACGACTACTTCGTCGACCTGCTGTGCGCGGCCGCCCGGCGCGGGGTCGAGGTGGAGCTGCTGGTCCCCGGCCGGCACACCGACAAGCGGGTCTGCCTGCTCGCCGGCGAGCGGTACTACGAGCAGATGGCGGGGTGCGGGATATCGGTGTGGCAGTACGCCCCGACGATGATGCACGCCAAGATCCTCACCGTGGACGGCGTCGCCGCGGTGATCGGATCGGCGAACTTCAACCGCCGCTCGCTCGACCACGACGAGGAGGTCGTCCTCGCAGTCGTGGACGAGGAGTTCACCGCCCGGCTGGACCGGCACTTCGACGAGGACCTGGCCCGCAGCGAGCCGCTCGCCGCCGCGCGCTGGCGCCGGCGCGGCCCGGTGCGGCGCGTGCTGGAGGCGGCCACCGCGCCCGTCCGGCACTTCCTCTGACGGGTCGGCGGCGGCCACCGCTCCCGCTCCCCTCGGCCGGGCGGCGGGAGCAGTGGAGTGAAACCGCGCGGCGGGGTGAGAAGCGTGGCGTGCTGACACTGAGAGTGCTGTGGACCGTCGTGGCCGGGTGCGCCGTCGCCGCCGTGGCGGCGGCCCTGCTGGTCTCCCCGTGGTGGTGGACCGCGGCGGCCGTCTGCGGCGCCGCCTGCGCGGCGGCGGCGCGGGACGTGCTGCAGCGGCGGCACTCGATCCTGCGTGCCTACCCGGTGCTGGGCCGGCTGCGGTTCGCGATGGAGGCCGTCCGGCCGGAGATCCAGCAGTACTTCGTGGAACGCAACGTCGACGGCCGGCCGTTCGACCGCGACACCCGCACCATCGTCTACCAGCGCGCCAAGGGCACCGACGCCGAGGAGCCGTTCGGCACCGAGCAGGACCTCTACCGGAGCGGCCGCGAGTACCTGGTGCCGTCCCTGGCGCCGTGCGACGTCCCCGACCGGGTGCCGACCGTGGAGGTCGGCGGCCCGGACTGCTCCCGGCCGTACGCCATGGCCCTGCTCAACGTCTCGGCGATGAGCTTCGGATCGCTCTCGGCCAACGCGGTACTGGCTCTCAACACCGGTGCGGCGCGCGGCGGGTTCGCCCAGGACACCGGCGAGGGCGGCCTGTCGGAGTACCACCTGCGCCCGGGCGGCGACCTGGTCTGGGAGATCGGCACCGGCTACTTCGGCTGCCGGGACGGGGACGGGGCCTTCGACGGGGCGCAGTTCGCCGAGAAGGCCGCGGACGACCGGGTGAAGTGCGTGTCGCTGAAGCTCGGCCAGGGGGCCAAGCCCGGCATCGGCGGGGTCCTGCCGGGGCCGAAGGTGACCGCCGAGATCGCCGCGGTCCGCGGTGTCCCGCAGGGTCGGACGGTGCTGTCCCCGCCCTACCACCGGGTCTTCACGACCCCTCGGGAGCTCGTCCTGTTCATCGCGCGGATGCGCGAACTGGCCGGCGGGAAGCCGACGGGCTTCAAGCTCTGCGTCGGCTCGCGCCGGCAGTTCCTCGCCGTCTGCAAGGCGATGCGCGCGGAGGGCGTCACGCCGGACTTCATCGTCGTCGACGGCGCCGAGGGCGGCACGGGCGCGGCGCCGCTGGAGTTCGCCGACCACGTCGGCCTGCCGCTCACCGACGGACTGGCGACCGTGCACCGGGCGCTGGTCGGCACCGGTCTGCGCGACCGGATCAGGATCGGCGTCTCGGGGAAGGTCGCCACCGGCAGCGACCTGGTCAAACGGCTCGCGCAGGGTGCCGACTACGCCAACTCCGCGCGGGCGATGATGTTCGCCCTCGGCTGCATCCAGGCACAGCGCTGCCACACCAACACCTGCCCGGTCGGGGTCGCCACCCAGGACCCGCGCCGCGCCCGTGCGCTGGACGTCGGCGACAAGGCGCTGCGCGTGCAGCGCTACCAGGAGGCGACGGTGCGCAGCGCCCTGCAGATCATGGCCGCGATGGGTGTGCGGGACCCATCGGGGCTGGGCCCGGACATGCTGCTGCGGCGGGTCGATGAGCACACCGTCCGCTCGCACGCCGAGCTGTTCCCGCCGCTCGCCCCGGGCGAGCTGCTCGACGGGCCGCCCGCGGCGTGGGCGGCGGACTGGCTGGCCGCCGACCCCGACCGCTTCACCGTCTGACCGGGGCGCAGCCGCGCCCGTACAACCCCGACCGAGGAGAGAACCGTGGCACGAACCGTCGCCCGCGTGATCATCGACGCCCTGCAGGAGCTGGGCGTCCGCCAGGTGTTCGGGGTGGTGGGGGACGCGCTCAACCCGCTGACCGATGCCATCCGCACGAGTGAGGGCATCGACTGGATCGGCTGCCGGCACGAGGAGGCGGCCGCCTTCGCGGCGAGCGCGCAGTCGCAGCTCTCCGGGACGCTCGGCGTCTGCATGGGCACGGTCGGACCGGGCGCGGTGCACCTCCTCAACGGCCTGTACGACGCGGCGAAGAGCCGCACCCCGGTGCTGGCGATCACCGGCCAGGTGCCGGTCTCCGAGCTCGGCGGCGACTACTTCCAGGAGGTCGACAACGACCTGCTGTTCCGGGACGTGGCCGTGCACCGCGCCACCGTCACCGACCCGGGGCAGGTCCCCCGGCAGCTGGAGGCGGCGGTGCGTACCGCGTTCGCCGAGGGCGGCGTCGCGGTGCTGACGGTGCCCGCGGACGTCGGCCCGCTGGAGGTACCCGGGGACCGCCCGCTGTCCTTCCCGCGCAGCCGCCCGGTCGTACGTCCGGACGACCCGGAGGTGTGGGCGGCCGCCGAGCTGATCAACGCCGCCTCCCGGGTGACCCTGCTGGTCGGGCAGGGCGCCCGGGCGTCGCGCACCGAGGTGCTGGCGCTGGCCGAGCGGCTGGCCGCGCCGATGGTCCTCACCCTGAAGGCCAAGGAGGGCTTCGAGGGGGACAACCCCTACCAGGTCGGCCAGACCGGCCTGATCGGCAATCCGGCGGCGGCGCACGCCCTGGACTCCTGCGACGCCCTGGTGATGCTCGGCACCGACTTCCCCTACCGCGACTGGTACCCGAGGGGGTGCACGGTGGTGCAGATCGACGTGCGGGCGGCGCACCTCGGACGGCGCACCCCGGTCGACGCCGGGCTCGCCGGCGATGTCGGGGCCACATTGCGGGCCCTGCTCCCGATGCTGGACACCGTTCACGAGCGCGACCACCTGGAGGACGCCCGCGGGCGGTTCGCGCAGTGGCAGGCCGACCAGGCCCGGCTGGCCGATCCCGGCCACGACGACCGCCCGGCCGGGCGGCTGCGCGCCGCACTGGACAACCCGGGCGACGACGTCCGGCCCGAGGCGCTCGCCGCGGCCGTGGACGCCATTGCGGACGCCGACGCCGTCTTCACCTCGGACACCGGGATGGCGACCGTCTGGCTGAGCCGCTTCGTCACCATGCGCGGGAACCGCCGGCTGATCGGCTCCTACAACCTCGGGTCGATGGCCAACGCCATGCCGCAGGCGCTGGGCGCGCAGCTGTGGGCCCCGGACCGGCAGGTGGTGGCGTTCTGCGGGGACGGCGGCCTCAGCATGCTGCTGGGCGACCTGCTGACCGTCCGGATCCACCGGCTGCCGGTCAAGCTGATCGTCTTCGACAATCGCAGGCTCGGCATGGTGACGCTGGAGCAGGAGCAAAACGGGCTGCCGGAGTTCGGGACGGAGCTGGACAATCCCGACTTCGCGGCGGTCGCGACCGCGCTCGGGATCACCGGGATCCGGGTGACGGAGGCCGCGGGCCTGCACGAGGGTGTCCGCGCCGCGTTCGCCACGCCGGGGCCGGTCCTGCTGGACGTCCTCACCAATCCGCAGGAGGTGGCGGTGCCGGCCCGGCCGACCCTCCGGCAGGGCTGGGACTTCGGCGTCGCGAAGGCCAAGGAGCTGCTGAACGGGCGCCGGGACTGAGCACTCCCCCGTGGTGGACTCGGCGCGGCCCGTGCGGCGGGCGTGCCGGGCCCGGGGCCGGGCAGACGGGCGGCGACGGATGTCGGAGTCCGGCCGCGGGCCGGACCGGTGAGAGGTGGATGGCGATGGCGTCCCATGTCGAGGGTCGGGCCCGGGGCGGCACGCGCGGCGGCGTCCTGCGCGCGGCGGGCCGGTCGGGGTTCACCGCGCGCGGCGTGGTCTATGTGCTGGTGGGGGTGCTCGCGCTGCGGATCGCCTTCGGCGACGGCGGGGAGGAGGCCGACCGGCAGGGTGCGCTGCACCGGATCGCGGCCCAGCCGTTCGGGTCGGTGCTGCTGTGGGCGCTGGCTGCCGGCTTCGCCGGGATGGCGCTGTGGCGGGCGTCCACCGCGGTCTTCGGCGAGGCGGGCAGCAGGAGCACCGGCAGCCGGCTGCTCTGCGCCGGCCGCGCCGTGTTCTACGGCTCCGTCTGCTGGGGAACGGCCGCCTACGCGGCCGGCAGCAGCGGCGGTTCGAACGGCGACGCCGCGTCCCGGGACTGGACGGCGTCCGCACTGGGCCTGCCGGGCGGGCGGTTCCTGGTCGGCGCGGCCGGCCTGGCCCTGGTGGGCATCGGGGTGGGGGTCGCGGTACGGGCGGTGCAGCGCCGGTTCCTGCGGAAGCTGGACACCGGCGCGATGGGGCGGCGCACCCGGACCGCGGTGACCGCGACCGGGGTGTCCGGCAACCTGGCGCGCGGCGCCGTCTTCGGCGGCGCCGGCGTCTTCGTCCTGGTGGCCGCCGTCCGCTTCGACCCGGGCCGGGCCAAGGGCATGGACGACACCCTCCGCTCCTTCGCCACCAGCGCCGCAGGACCGTGGCTGCTCGTCGCCGTGGCCGCCGGACTGGTCCTGTTCGGCGCCTTCTCCTTCGCCTCGGCCCGCTGGCGCCGGCTGTAGGGAGCGTGGCGAGAGTACGGATTGCCGTCCGTCGTCGCTGCCCCCGCGACATGTCCCGGGCCGACAACCACCGCTTCTCGCACGGACGGCGTCGACGACGCCCGGCCGTTGCGCACCCGTTCCGGGCACCCCGTGCCCGCGCCGACCGCGCCCCGCTCGCCGGCATCGGACGGTGAGCGGCGCGCGGGCCGGGGTGGCCGGGTCCGGGATCAGTCGGCGTCGTCGGCCTTGAGCCAGTCCGGGGTCCGGAAGGTGCCGCCGTACATGGGCAGGTCGATGGTCGAGCCGTAGCGGGCGAGCTGGGCCCAGGGGCGGTTGATGCCCGCGGAGCCGTAGCGGCGGACCCGGGTGACGGTGTCCAGGTCGAGGACGTCGACGAGCACCTCCTCGCCGGAGCCGGCCTGCTGGCGGACGATCCCCTCCGGGTCGACGATCGCGCTGGCGCCGACACCGGCCGGGTCGGCCGCGTTGACGTTCACCACGTAGATCTGGTTGGTCCAGGCGTTGGCGCGGGCGCAGACGAGTTCCATCTCGCGGTCCCGGGTGGTGGTCAGGGTGGGCTGGATGACGACCTCCGCGCCGAGCCAGGCGAGTTGGCGCATGGTCTCCGGGAACGACCCGTCGTAGCAGATCGCCAGACCCACCCGCCCGATGCCCGGCATCTCGAACACCGTGAACGCGTCGCCGGGGCAGGCCCGTTCGTACGGCTGCCAGGGGAACACCTTGCGGTAGCGGGCGACGATCGCGCCGTCGGGCGAGATCACCGGGGTGGTGTTGTGGACGGTGCCGTCGGCGGCGCGCTCGTAGACGGACCCCGGCACGAGCCACAGGCCGGTCTCGACGGCGAGCGCGGCGAGCCGGTCGGTCAGCGGGCCGGGGACGGGCTGCGCCACCGTCTCCATCCAGTCGGCGGGGGCGGGCCCGAGCAGCGGGCCCTCGGCGGCGAGCAGCAGCTCCGGCGCGACGACCAGTTGGACGTGCGGGAAGAGGTCACGGGTGGCCCGGACCTGGTCGGCGAACCGGGTCCAGGAGGCCTCCGGGTCGTGGGTGACCGGGGCGGTCTGCAGGGCGGCGACGGCGAGTGTGCGCATCAGGGATCAGTCCTCGGTGACGGTGAGTTCGCTGACGGCCGTGCGGCCCTCGGCGAAGAAGCGGCGGTGGCGGGAGCGGACGGCCAGCAGCACCGGCAGGCCCAGCGCGATGGAGCCGACACCGAGCAGGAACACCCCGCCGATCCCGGCGAAGGAGGTGCTGCCGTAGTCGGCCGCCAGCATGTCGTGGGCGCTGCGGGCGAACGCGGCCAGCATCATCAGCCCGCCCAGCAGCGGCATCACGCCCTTGACCAGCAGGTCGCGCGGCGAGTTGCGCAACTGCCGCCGGAAGTACCAGACGCAGGCGAGGGCGGTGATGCCGTAGTAGCAGGCGATCAGCAGGCCGATCGAGAGGATGGCGTCGCCCAGGAAGCGGGTCGAGACCAGGTCGAGCAGGACGAGCAGGCCGGCCGCGGCCGCGCCGAAGACGGTGGTGCCGAAGGCGGGCGTGCGGTGCACCGGGTGGATCCGGGCGAACGCCGCGGGCAGCGCCCCGTGCGCCGCCATCGACAGCGTGCCGCGCGGGCTGCTGATCAGGCAGGTGAGCAGCGCGGAGAGGGCCGAGACGCAGACGGCCAGCCGGACCACCTCGGCCAGGGCGCCGCCGAGTACGGAGGGTGCGAGGGTGGCCAGGACGTCGGACGCGTTGTCGGCGTTGCCCAGGCCCACGCCCGTGCCGCCGGTGCCGGCGAAGGAGATGGCGGCGTACGCGGTGAACAGGTAGGTGCCGAGCAGGACGAAGGTCGACACCAGCACCGCGCGGCCGGGGACGCGGTCGCTGTCGCTGGTCTCCTCGTTGACGGTGATCAGCGCGTCCCAGCCCCAGTAGATGAACAGGCAGAGCAGGACGGATTCGGCGAACGGGCCGAGACCGCCGAACGCGAACGGGTCGAGCCAGGACAGCGAGGGCGTGGCTGCGCCGGGCCGGGCGAGGGCGGCGGCGCCGAAGCCGAACAGGGCGATCAGCTGGAGGGCCAGCAGGACGTACTGGAGCGAGGCGGCGATCCGGACGCCGCGCCGGGCCACCGCGGTCAGGGCGGCCAGCAGCAGCACGGCGGTCGCGGTGACGGCCGCGGTGCTGTCGGCGAGCCCGTGCAGGCCGAGTACCTGGAGCAGGTAGCCGGCGCCGACCTGGGAGAGGGCGGTCATCGCGATCAGGGTGGCGATCTGCACGACCCAGCCGCCGCCGAGCCAGCCGGCCAGCGGCCCGAAGGCCCGGGTGGTCCAGACGAAGGTGGTGCCGCAGTCGGGCATCTCCCGGTTGAGCTCGCGGAACGCGAACGCCGTGAGCAGGATCGGCACGAATCCGAGCAGCAGCGCCGCGGGGGCGAGATGGCCGACGACGAGGGTCACCAGGCCGAGCGTGACGGCGATGCTGTAGGCGGGGGCCACCGAGGAGAGGCCGAGGGCGACGGCGGCGAGCAGGCCGACCGAGCCGCTGCGCAGTCCCTTGTCGGCGGGGGCGGGCGGGGTGCCGGATCTGGTTCCGGCGGTGGGGTTCATCGTCACGGTGGGGGTCCTCACGGAAGGTGAACGTGTTAAACGCAGATTTAAAGACGTGGCGCCTTCACCGTCAAGAGCTGCTCGGATATCGTTAAAGCCCCATGAAGTCGAGCAAGGAGGGCCAGGACCGTGGCGGCGAAGAAGGGCGGCAGCAAGGAGGCCCGCCGGGCCGAGCTGGGGGCGGCCGTGCAGCGCGCCCTGCTGACCCGCGGACTGGAGGGGCTCCGGCTGCGCGACATCGCCGAGGAGGCCGGGGTGACGCCGGCCGCGGTGCTGTACTACGGGGACCTCGACGCGCTGGTCCACGAGACCTACCGGCAGGCGATCGAGCGCTTCGGCCGCGAGCGGGAGGAGGCCGCTGACCGCTTCACCGATGCCCGGGACAGGCTCGCGGCCTGCATCGACCACGGCGTCGCCTCGGGACCGGACGACGCCCTCACCCGGCTTCTCTTCGAGTACTGGCCGCGCTGCCTGCGCGACGCCCGGGCGGCGGCCCTCGACAGCGCGCTGACAGAACGTCAGATCGCGGTGTACACGAGCATCCTGGTCCTCGGGCAGGCCCAGGGGCACTTCACCCTCCAGGACCCGCCGCGGCTGCTCGCGGCCGGCTTCGTGGCGATGGAGGACGGCTACCAGATGGAGATCCTCGCGGGCCGGCGCAGCCGGGCCGAGGTCGTCCACGCCCTGCACGCCTACGCACGCGCCGTCACCGGGTACGACCCGGACGGCCGCGGCTGACCCGGCGGCGTCGCGGGCCCGGCCCGCGGGGGGGGGGGCGGGGGGGGGCGGCGGGGCCCCCCGGGCCCCCGCCGGGGGGGGGTTCGCCCGCGGGGCCACGGCCGGGGTCCGCACCCCCCCC
>NZ_JBHWBW010000227.1:0-1114 GCF_042735675.1 Kitasatospora sp. NPDC059571 | reverse complement strand
ACCGTGCTGTGGACGCCGTCCGTGCCGACCGCGTACTGCGCCCGGTACTCGGCGAGCCCGGCCGCGCGGCGGGGCGGCCGCCCCCCCCCCGGGGCCGGCCCGCCCCGCGCCCTATCCCCCCCGCGCGGGGGCCGCGCCGCCCCGCCGCCGCGGGCGCCCCGCGGGCGCGCCCGGGCCGCGCGCGCCCGCGGCGCGCGGGGGCGCGCCCCCGGGACAGCGCGGCGGCGCCACCGGGCCCGCCTCGTGGGCGGTGATCGCCGGATGGACCAGGTCCGGGATCCGCACCACCGCGGTGGCGGTGCCCGCACGCTGCTCGGTGGTGGTGGCCGAGGCCGCCTGCCTCGCCCTGCTCCGGACGGCGACCGGCGCGGTCATCTCGACCGGCTCGTTCGCGGTCTGCCCGGGTGATCCTGCACGGGCGTCACGCTCCCGGCCAGGGGCTGTCGGTGGCACCGCATAGCCTCCGGCCATCGGTCGAGGAGGGCGCATGGGATTCACGGGTGACGTTGTTCTGGCGCGGAGCGGGCGACCGCTGCGCGAGCTGGCCTGGTTCGCGGCCGGTTGTGCGGAGGGTGGATCGACCTGCGTGTCCGCCTGCAACCCGCGCCCCGGGGGCTGGCAGACCCTGCAGATCCTGCACGGGATGGTCGACGACTCGGTCGCCTCTCTCCGGGCTCTCGTCGAGGCGACGGCCGCTCCCGTGCTGGTCGCGCACGTGATGGACAGTGATGTGTGCTGGACGCGCGGGCTGGCTCCGTCGGGGGCACGGTGGTCGACTGTTCTGGATCCGGTCATGGCGGCGGACTACGGAGTCCCGGGGCCGTTCCCCGATGCTTCCGAGGAGATCACCCGTTGGGCGGCCGAGGCCGGCTTCGCCGCCGACCCGGCCGCGCTCGGGGAGGTCCTGGTCAAGCGGGCGGACCCGTTCGCCGAGGACCTCGTGTTCGAGCTGATCGACGCCTGCGGATTCCCGCCGCGCACTTCTGACGGCCCCTCGGCCTCGGACTGACGCTGCACCGACCCACGGAGCGGGTTCCCGTTCACGGGGCGGGGGGCGGGGGGGGGGTGGGGGGGCGCCGGGGCGGGCGCGGGCGCGCGGGGGGGGGGGGGGCGC
>NZ_JBHWBW010000226.1:0-12012 GCF_042735675.1 Kitasatospora sp. NPDC059571 | reverse complement strand
GTCCCAGCCGCCGACGTCGGCCCCCAGCCGCATGCCGCCCGCGCCGCGGCGGGCCCGGCCCGGCGGGGCGCCGCGCCGGCGCAGCTGCCGCGCCGCCGTGAGGGCGTCCCCGAGCGTGCCGATCGGGCGGCCGACGGCCTCCGCCAGCTCGGCCCGGTTGGGCTTGACCACGTCGGGGCGGGCCGGGAGCGCGGCGAGCAGCGCCGGGCCGGAGGTGTCCAGGGCGATCCGGGCACCCCCGGAGTGCGCCTCGGCGACCAGCTCGGCGTACCAGGCGGGGGCGAGCCCGCGCGGCAGGCTGCCGCAGCAGGCCAGCCAGTCCACGTCCGCCCCGGCGGCCCGGGCGCGGACGGCGGCGAGCAGGGCGGCCGACTCGGCCGGGGTGAGCTCGGGGCCGGGCGCGTTGACCTTGGTCAGCGGGCCGTTGCGCTCGGCCATGGAGACGTTGATCCGGGTGTCGCCGCCCACCTCGACCGCGTCGACCGCGATGCCCTGGTCGTGCAGCAGCTCGGCGAGCAGCCGGCCGGCCGGTCCGCCGAGCGGGAGGACGGCGGTGGTCGGGTGCCCGGCCGCGGTCAGCGCGCGGGCCACGTTGACGCCCTTGCCGCCCGGGTCCAGCCGGTCGCCGACCGCCCGGTTGACCTCGCCGCGGACCAGTCCGTCCAGGTCGTAGGTGCGGTCCAGGCTCGGGTTGGGCGTGATGGTGACGATCATGCGCGGATCACCTCCGGGCCGAGCGCCTCGATCTCCGCGGCCTGTGCGCCGGTCAGGCCGGTGTCCGTGACGAGCACGTCGACCTGGTCGAGCGAGCCGAAGCGGGCGAAGTGCCGCATGCCGTACTTGGAGGAGTCGGCGACCAGGACCACCCGGCGGGCGCCGGCCACCATGGCCCGCTTCACCGCGGCCTCGGCGAGGTCGGGGGTGGAGAGCCCGCCGTCGGTGCTGAAGCCGTTGGTGGCGACCACCGCCACGTCGGCGTGGACGTCGGCCAGGTCGCGCAGCGCCCAGCCGTCCACCGCGGCGTGGGTGCGGTGCCGCAGCCGGCCGCCGACCAGGTGCAGGGTCAGCGAGGGGTGGTCGGCGAGCCGGGCGGCCACCGGCAGGGCGTTGGTGACCACGGTGAGCGTGCTGTCGGCGGGCAGCAGCGCGGCGAGCCGGGAGACCGTGGTGCCGGCGTCCAGCAGCACGCTGCCCTCGTCGGGCAGCAGCGCGAGGGCGGCGCGGGCGATCCGCTCCTTCTCCTCGGCGGCGGTGGAGTCCCGCTCGGCGAGCCCGGGCTCCAGGTGCAGAGCGCCCGCCGGCAGTGCGCCGCCGTGCACCCGGCGCAGCAGCCCGGCCCGGTCGAGTGCGCTGAGGTCGCGCCGGATGGTCTCCTGCGTGACGTTGAACTCCTCGGCGAGCGAGGGGACGTCGACTCTGCCCCGGGTCTGGGCGAGCTGCAGGATCTGCTGCTGGCGCTCTGGAGCGTACATGTGGGATCGGGTCCGTTTCATGTCTGTTTACGCCTGGTTTCTTCAGACGATACGCGGAACGCGCCGGAAATCAAGAGTCCGAACATGTGGGATTACTGCCCGAATGTGTTGACACCCTCGTTCAATCGGGCGTAGAACCAAACGAACCCACCTGTTGGCCCGGCCGACGGGAGGGGAACCGCACCGCCCGCTGCCGGCCGCGAGCCCCCGCGCCGCCGCCACCGGGCCGCCGCCCACCCCTGCCACCCGCAAAGGACCCGCCATGCCCCAGCTCCTGGTCACCGTCGGTTCGCGCAGCGGCCTGCACGCCCGGCCCGCCTCGCTCTTCGTCCGCGCCGCCGCCCGCCAGCCGGTCACGGTGGCCGTGGGCCGCCCCGGCCAGACCCCGGTGGACGCCCGCAGCCTGCTCTCCGTGCTCGCCCTCGCCGCCGGCCACGGCGACACCCTCGAACTCACCGCCGACGGCGACGGCGCCGAGGCCCGCGGCGCCCTCGACGAGCTCGCCGCCCTGCTCGCCGACGACCTGGACGCCGAGCGGTGACGCCTCCCCAGCCGCTCGCCGGGGTGCCCGCCGGGGCGCTCGCCGGCATCGGCGTCGGCAGCGCCAGCGCCGCCGGCCCGGTCGCCCGGATGGCCGCCGCCCCCGCCCTGCCCGCCCCGCGGCCGGTCGCCGACCCCGCCGCCGAGACCGCGGCCGTCCGCGCCGCCCTCGCCGCCGTGGTCGACGACCTGCACCGGCGGGCCGACCGGGCGGCCGGCCCGGCCGCAGACGTCCTCGCCGCCCAGGCGATGATCGCCGCCGACCCGGTGCTGGCCGAGCGGGCCGCCGAGTCCGTTGCCGCGGGCAGCGACGGCCCGCACGCGGTCACCGCGGCCTTCGACTCCTTCCGCACCGCACTGGAGGCCGCCGGCGGGTACTTCGCCGAGCGCGCCGCCGACCTCGACGACCTGCGGGACCGGGCCGTCGCCCGGCTGCTCGGCCTGCCCTCGCCCGGCCTGCCCGACCCCGGCCACCCCTATGTGCTGGTCGCCGACGATCTGGCACCGGCCGACACCGCACTGCTCGACCCGGACAAGGTGCTCGCCCTGGTCACCGTCCGCGGCGGCCCCACCAGCCACACCGCCATCCTCGCCAAGGCGCTCGGCCTGCCCGCGGTGGTGGGCTGCGCCGGCGCGGCCAACCTCGCCGACGGCCGGCCGGTCCTGGTGCTCGGCGCCGAAGGCCTCGTCCTCGCCGACCCCGCACCGGTGGACGTGGCGCGGGCCGCGGACGAACAGCGGCAGCGGCGCAGCCGGGCCGCCGGGGTCCGCGGACCCGGCCGGACGGCGGACGGGCACCCCGTCGCCCTGCTCGCCAACCTCGGCGCGCTGCACGAACTCCCCGGCGCGGCCGCCGCCGACGCCGAGGGCGTCGGGCTGTTCCGCACCGAGTTCCTCTACCTCGACCGCACCGAGGCGCCCGGCGCCGACGAGCAGACCGCCGCGTACCGGGCCGTCTTCACCGCGTTCACCGGCCGCCGGGTGGTCGTCCGCACACTGGACGCGGGCGCCGACAAGCCGCTGCCGTTCGCCACCGCCGCGGACGAGGAGAACCCCGCGCTCGGGGTCCGCGGCCTGCGGACGTCCGTCCGGGACCCGCAGCTGCTGGAGACCCAGCTCGCCGCGATCGCCGCGGCCGCCCGGGGCAGCGGCGCCGACGTCCGGGTGATGGCGCCGATGGTGTCGCTGCCCGCCGAGGCCGCCGCGTTCGCGGCCCGGGTCCGCGCCCACGGGCTGCCGTCCGCCGGGGTGATGGTCGAGGTGCCGGCCGCCGCGCTGCGCGCCGAACGGATCGCGCAGGCCTGCGACTTCCTCAGCATCGGCACCAACGACCTGGCCCAGTACGCCTTCGCGGCGGACCGCACGCTCGGTGCGCTCGCCGGCCTGCTCGACCCGTGGCAGCCCGTCCTGCTCGACCTGGTGGCCGCCGCGGCCGAGGGCGGCGCGGCGGCCGGGGCCCCGGTCGGCGTGTGCGGCGAGGCCGCGGCCGACCCCGCGCTCGCGCTCGTCCTGGTCGGCCTCGGCGTCGGCAGCCTGTCGGCTGCGCCGTCCTGCCTGCCCGAGGTGCGGGCCGCGCTCGCCGGGCACACCCTGGCCGACTGCCGCGCGCTGGCCGCCCTCGCCCGCGGCGCGGCCGACGCCGCCACCGCCCGCGCCCTCGTCCGGGAGGCACTGGGCTGACGACTCCGGCGCCGGGCCCGGTGGGGGACCGGCGCCGGACCTCCTCGCCGCCCCCGGCGGGCCTGTGCGATGATCCGTGCCGACGTGGCGGAAGGCCACACGGGCACGGACGGAGCCGGAGCGCTATGAGGTCGTTCGAGTGGGTCGTGCTGGCCCTGCTGTGGGTGGTCGTCCTGCTGCCGGCCGTGCCGGCGCTCACCCGCGGGACGCTGCCGCCGTGGTGGCGCGGCCCGGCGCGGAACCCCCGGCTGTGGGGTGTCGGCGACCTCGTGCTGGGGCTCGGCGCCACGGCGTCCATGACGGCCCGGCACTGGAGCTCCTCCGGCTGGGCCCTGGGCGGTGCCGTGGGGCTCTGCGGCATCGGCCTGATGACGTGGGCCGGCCGCCCCCGGCCGAGCTGACGCTGCGCGGTCTCCCCGCGGGCGGGAAACGGCCCTGCCGTCGGCGGTTGATGACAGACTGTCGGCCACGGCGGACGAGGGGGGCGCGGGATGGCGGACGGGGTGGACGGCGCGGCGGCGCGGCGCCGGTTCGAGTTCATCGAGCAGGAGGTGCGCAGCCAGCTGGTGGGCCGCCGACGGCGGCGGGACCGTGACCGCGGCACGGCCTTCACCCTGCAGGTCGCCACGGTCGGGCTGTCCGCCGCGATCACCGTGCTGCTGGGGATCCAGGTCGGCGGCGCCGCGCGGCAGTGGCTCTCCGACACGGCGCTCGGCCTCGGTGCGCTGATCACCGTGCTGGCCGCCTGGCAGGCGTTCTTCGCGCACCGGGCGCTCTGGATCCAGCGGGCGGACACCGTGCACCGGCTGGAGGCCCTGGAGCGCCGGATCGCCTACTACCGGATCGGCCTGGGCGAGGACGCGCCCGAGCCCGCCCGGGCCGACGAGTTCCTCGCCGAGTACGAGCGGATCGCCCGGCTCGACCACGAGTCGTGGTCCCGGATCCGGCAGGCCGCCGACCCCCAGCCGGGCGTGCCGGACCTGCCACCGGGCCCCGCGTAGCGCTACCCGGTGCGCCAGTCCCGGGCCGTGGCCAGCGCCGTCAGCTGCTCGACGGAGAGTGCGGGCGTGCCGGGTTCGAACGCGTAGCCGTTCGGGCCGTTCCACTCGGACAGGTCCACCCGGGTGCCGTCCGGGTGGAGCGTGTCCACGCCCCAGGTCAGGGTCGGGCCGCCGCCGCCCTTGCTCGCGCCGTCCGCCCGGGTGATCACGCCGGTGCCGTCGGCGGTGTGCGTGAGGCCTTGGCCGCCGGCCGCCTCGAACACCTGGCGCGGGTCGTCCTTCCCCTCCTGCCCCCAGTGCGGCCAGACGGTGACGGACAGCCAGCTGGCGCGGCCCTCGAAGGTGACCTTCACCCGTGCGACGCCCGGCGTCGACTGCGGGGCGCCGGCCTGGTCGGCGGTGGCCCCGGCGGGCAGGAGCCCGGTCAGCGTCGCCAGCAGCGCCGACGGTGCCGGGCTCGACACGCCCGGCCTCGGCGCGTCGGTGGGGCGCACGCCGTCGGACGCCCGGTCCCAGGCGCTGCTGGTGACCACGGCGACGGCCTGGTCGGCGGTGAGCGCCACGCCCTGTCCGCCGTCGGGGTCGAAGGCGTCCAGCCGCACCTGCTCCCCGTCCGCCCGGGTGTGCACGGCCGTCAGCGACTTCGACATGCCCTGCTGCCGGGGCAGCAGCACGTACACCACCAGGATCGAACCGTCCCGGCGGGTGGTCCGCGTGCAGCTCTCGACCGGTTCGCCGAACGGGTCCGCGCACTGGGTGTCCTCCGTGCCGGCGGTGATCGGCAACGAGACCTGGCGCACGTCCAGGCTGATCCGCCCCGGGCCGTTCGCGCCCTCGAACTCCAGCGCGGCCACCGGGTTGCCGGTGTTGCTGCGGCCCCAGCCGTGCGCGTTCCGGACCTGGCCGGCCGGCATCAGTGCGGCCAGGGTGTCGCGCATGTAGGCGTCGGAGACCCGCGCGGCCGGCCGGCCGCCGGGGCCGCCGATGCCCGCGACGCCGCCCGGCCCGATCAGGCCGGAGCCCACGGCCAGCACGGTCGCGGCCACCGCGGCGGCGCCGCCCAGGACGGTGGCCCGCCGGTTGCGTCGGCGCTGCCGCCCGCGCCGCTCCGCGGCGTCCGCCAGGCCGTTCGGCTCGGGCTCCGGTGCCAGTTCGGCCGCCGACCCCAGTGCGGCGGTGAAGTTCTCTTCCCAGGACATCGTGGTCGTCCCGCATCCTCTCGTGATCGGCCCGCCTCCGCGGGCCCGACTGCTGGTCGCCGACGCGCTGTTCACGGCCGGTCGAGCTCGTCCAGGCTGTCGCCCAGCACCACCCGCAGCCGGGCCCGCGCCCGGCTGCTGCGCGTGCGGACGGTGCTCGGCGGCAGCCGCAGTGCTGCCGCGGTCTCCTCGACGCTGCGGTCCTCCCAGTACCGGAGTACCAGCACCGCCCTGTCCTGCACGGGCAGTTGGCGCAGCGCCAGCAGCAGCGTCACCCGCAGCGACGGGTCCGGGCCGTCCGCGCCGGTGTCCGCGAAGCGGTCGGTGGGCCGTTCGGTGCTGCTGCGCCGCCGCCGGTACGAGAGGAAGGCGTTGACCAGGACGGTCTGCGCGTACGCGGCCGGGTTGTCCAGGCGCGAGGCCTTCCGCCACCGGTCGTAGAGGCGGCCCAGCGTCTCCTGTGCGAGGTCCTCGGCCAGGTGGGAGTCACCACCCGTCAGCAGGTAGGCGGTCCTGACCAGGTGGCCGCCCCGCGCCGCCGCGAACGCGCGGAAGTCCGGCGGTCCGCCGGGCGGCTGGGCGGGGCGGTCGGTCGTTGATCGGTCCATGCCCTGAAAGACGCTGTGGGAGGGAGGTTGCGTCCCACGGGGCGTCTCCACCGGATTCCCGGCGTGCCGGGGCGGACTAATGAAGCTGCCGGCTCTCGAGGTGGAGCGCCGTGCGGTAGGCGGCGGGGGTGACGCCGTAGGTGGGGTGAACCACCGGGTGAGGTGGGCCCGGTCCGCGAAGCCGGCCTCGGCGGCGGCCGTCGACGGTGCGGTGCCCCCGGCCGGCAGTGCGCGGGCCCGGCGCAACCGCAGATCGCGCTGGAAGCTTCGCGTCCGTGCCGCTCGGCTTCTCCGTGATGGGGGCGCGCACCCTGTGGTGGGGCGGCTGCGCCTGGGACTCGTGCGCCCTGCCGCACCTGCTCCGGGACGAGCCCGACGTGCTGCTCGCCATCCGGTGTCCGGCCTGCGACACCCCGCACGCCTGGGTGGTCGGACGGGAGGCGCCCCCGCAGGGCGACCAGGTGGCCCACTTCCTCACCCCGATGGCGCGGGTCTGGGACGACGTCGTCCACACCTGTGCCAACCAGCGCCTGTTCTGCGCCACCGACTGCGTCGACGCCTGGCTGCGCCGCACGGGCCGGGACCGCGGGTACGTGATGGATCTGGACACTCTGTGGTGCTTCGCGAGCGACTGGTACACCGGCCGCCTGGAGCCGGGCCACACCCGCCGCGACCCCGCCGCGGCCGGTGCCTACTTCGCGGCGGTGGGCCTGCGCGGCCCGTTCTGGGGACTGCCCGACTGAGCTCCCGCTCCTCGCTCCGGCCCGCCGGTCACCGGCCCGCGGCCGGCGGCCCGTCCGACGGCCGGGCCCAGTGCGCCGGGCGGGTCAGGCCGTCCGGGATGCGGGTGGCGGCGTCGCCGCGGGCGGCGGTGAGCTGCGGCTGGGTGAGGAAGAGGCTGCCGGTGAGGTCGGCACCGCTCAGATCGGCGTCCCGCAGATCGGCGCCGATCAGGTCGGCCGAGCGCAGGTCGGCCCGGCTGAGGTCGGCGGCGATCAGGTAGGCGCCCCGGAGGTTGGCGCCGCGCAGGTCGGCTCCGGCGAGCCGGGCCCCGACCAGGTCGGCGCCGCGGTGGTTGCGCCGGCGTCCGGGCAGGCCCGCGCGGGCCAGTTCGCTCGCGCGCAGCAGCAGGTCGCCGGTCTCGGCGCGGATCGCGGGCACGTCGGCCGCGGCGAGGACCTCGGCGCTCTCCCGGCTGAGCCGGTCGACGGCCTCCAGCGCCCGGCGCAGCTCGCCGTGGACCGGCCGGGCGGCGGGCAGCGCCAGCGCCTCGGAGAGGTACCAGAGCAGTTCATGGAGCTGCCGGACGACCGGGAAGGCCTCGAACATCGCGCGGGCGCTGCCGGGCTCCCGCCGCCAGTCGGTGCCGCCGAAGGTGACCCGGGAGACCTTCTGGCCGGCCCCGAAGCAGTCGAAGACGGTGCACCCGCGCCAGCCGGTCTCCCGCAGCTCGGCGTGGATGCCGCAGCGGAAGTCGTCCTGCAGGTTGCGGCAGGGCTTCCCCGCCTCCTTGGTGGACCGGAAGTCCGCGGAGGCCGCGAACGGCAGCGCGACGCAGCACAGCCCGAAGCAGCTCGCGCAGTCGCTGACCAGGCCGAGCGCGGCCCGGTCGGGGGCGGCGGGCGCCGGCCCGGCCACCCGCGGCTCGCGGGCCCGCTGCCCCGGTGCCCGCCGGCGAGCCGCTCCCTGCTGCTCGGCTCCCGGCTTCGGGGTCCGCCGCTCGGCGGGCCGCTCCTGCGGGGCGACCCGCTGCTGCGGGGCCTCCTGCTTCCGGGCTCGGGGTTTGCGGGTCACCGCGGGTGGTCTCCTACCGGTCGGGTCCGGCACCGGCCTGCCCGGTGCGCGGTACCCGGCCATTGTCCCCGACGTGCGGGGCAGCTCCGCGCGGGCGCCCGTCACCGCCCGGCGCCGGCGGCCTCCCGCAGCAGGTGCTCCTCCTCGGCCGCCGAGAAGCCCGCGCGCAGCGGCGGCTCGCCCCGCGCACGGTCCCAGGCGAGCACGTCCGCGGCGGTGACGGCGAGCGGGGTCGCGGTCAGTCCGGCGGCCCGGGCGCGGGCCGCGCTGCGCTGCTGGCCCGCGTGGTCCGTCCGGATGAGCGGGAACATCGGCGGCGCCGCCTCCGGCGGCACCGGCACGATCTCCACCTCGGTGCCGGCGGCCGCGGCGCAGGTGCGAATCAGTCCGCCGAGGGTGGTCGGCTCGGCCGGGCCGACGGCGTGGAAGGTACCGGGCCGGTCGTCGAGCAGCAGCCGCACGGCGAGCCGGGCGAGATCCCGCGAGTCGACGACCTGCACGGGCTGCTCCGGGTCGCCGGGCAGCGCCACCCGGCCGCCGCGGGCGGCCCGGCGCACCCAGGAGGTGAACACGTCGGACGGGTCGTGCGGCCCGGCGACCTTGCCCGGGCGCACGATCGTGGCCCGGTCGCCGTACCGGGCCAGCACGTCGTCCTCGCAGGCGGCCTTGGACGGGCCGTAGGTCTCGTCGTCCAGGTCCTCGACGCGCCGCACGTGCCGCACCGGCGAGCGGCGCGGGGTGCTCTCGTCGGAGCCGGGCGCGACGCCCTCGCGGACGTAGACCGCGTGGCTGGAGAGGAAGAGGTACCGTCCGACGCGGTCGCCGAGCGCCGCCGTCGCATCGCCGACCTGCCGCGGCAGATAGCCGCTGGTGTCCACCACGGCGTCCCAACTGCCGCCCCGCAGTGCGGCGCAGTCTCCGCTGTCGCGGTCGCCGAGCAGCCGCGGCACCCCGGGGAAGAGTTCGCGGCCCGTCCGGCCGCGGCCGAACAGGGTGAGGTCGCAGCCCTCGCGCAGGGCCTCCTCCGCGATGGCCCGGCCCACGAACGACGTCCCGCCCAGGATGAGTATGCGCATACGGAGGAACCTAGCCGAGGGCGGCGCGGGCCGGGGTCAGTCCTGCGCGAACAGGGCGGCCAGGCACGGCAGTCGGCGGGCGGTCTCCGCCTCGTCCTCGAAGTCCCGGTCGAACTGGATCGCCGGGTACGTGATGGTGAAGCAGCCGTCCGGCAGGTCCTCGCCGGCGGCGGTGCGGTGCGCCTCCCAGGCGATGCCGAGCGCGTCCTCGCACTCCAGCTCCTCGCCGTCCGCGGCGGCGGTGCGGACGGCGGGCAGCGCGGCGAGCGAGTCGGGCTCGGCGACGGCGCGTTCGAACACCTCGCGGCCCTGGAGGACGAGCCAGCCGCGGAAGTACTCGAAGCCGTCGTCCGAGCAGCCGCCGTTGACCAGGTAGGCGGCGGCCCACAGCTCGGCCCGGTAGGAGTCGGCCATCAGGTCCCAGAAGGCCTGCTGGGCGCCGAGGATCTCGGCCCGCGGCCGGGCGGCGAGCAGGGCGGCGGCGCGCTCGGCCACCGCCCCGGCGTCCGCGGCGTCCGTGGCCGTCCGGCGCGCCTCGTCGATCAGGTCCCAGTACTGCTGCGTGTCCATGGCCGGCAGCCTGCCGCACGGCACCGACAACGGCTCACGCCTCGTCGAGCGCGGCGCGCACCAGGGCCGCGGTGGCGGCCGCGTGGGCGTCGTCGGTGTACCGGCCGCGTGGCCAGAAGAAGCCGCGCAGCCCGTCCTTGGGGTTCCGCGGGACGACGTGCACGTGCAGGTGCGGCACCGACTGGCTGATCCGGTTGTTGGCCGCGACGAAGCTGCCGGCCGCGCCGGTGCCCCGCTCCACGGCCGCGGTCAGCCGCCGGACCCGGTCGAAGTACGGGCCGGTCTCCGCCGCCGTCAGGTCGGTCAGCGTCGGCACGTGCCGGCGCGGGACGACCAGCAGGTGGCCGGGGAAGAGCGGGCGGTGGTCGAGGAAGGCGAGGACGGTGTCGTCCTCGAACACCCGGTGGACCGGGAGGTCCCCGGCGACGGCCCGGCAGAAGAGGCAGCTCACCCGGTGATTCAAGGCCATCCGCGGGCGCCGCCGCGGCCGGTGCCGCACCGGCGGCGTGTCGCCGCCGCGGCACCGGGCGCGGCCCAGCCTGTGACCGGCCGTCACAGGATGATCGCCTGTCTGGCTGCCCGTCCGGCGGGCCGCGCACGATGGCCGGGCCGGACGGCCCGTGACCCTCCCGGAGCCGCCGTCCGCCGCCGCCCTGCCGGGCGGCTCCGGACCCGCACCCGAAGGGTGATGCCCCGTGAGCACCATCTCCGACCCGCCGACCGCGGGCGCGCCGACCGCTGCCGCGGTCCTCCACCGGTGGCGGTACGCCGGCGTGTTCGTGCTGCTCTTCCTGTTCGGTACGGAGACCTTCCTGGTCTCGCCGCTGCTGCCGACGATCGCCGGCTCGATCGGTGTCACGGAGTCCGCCGCGGCCTCCGGCGTCACCGCCTACGTGCTGGTGTACGCGGTGTTCGCGCCGTTCCTCGGGCAGCTGAGCGACCGGTTCGGGCGCCGCCGCACCCTGCTGGCCGGCACCCTGCTGTTCGTCCTGTCGAACGCCGGCGCGGCGCTGTCGACCTCGCTGACCCTGCTGGTGCTCTCCCGGGCGGTGGCGGGCCTCGCCGCGGCCGCGGCCGGCCCGGCGATCTGGGCGCACATCGCGGAGACCGCGCCGGACGCCGTCCGCGGCCGGGCGCTCGGCCTCGGCATGGCACTGTTCTCCTGCGGCCAGGTGATCGGGGTGCCGCTCGGCGGCCTGCTCGCCGGTGCGGCCGGCTGGCGGGCGGCGTTCTGGGCGCTCACCGCGGGCACCGCCACCGCGGTGCCGCTGCTGCTGCGCCAGGTCGCCGGCGGCCCGGCACCCGCCGCCGCCCCCCGCGGGCCGGCCCCCTGCTGTGCGGCCTGCCGCCCGCCGGCGCCGGCGGCCGGCTCGGTGCGCTCGGTCCTCGCGGCCTGGGCTGATCCGGCGCTGCGCCGGGCGCTGCTGGTCAACACCGCCTTCCACGCCGGGAACCTGGGCGCCTACACCTTCCTCGGAGCGGTGCTGGTGCAGCGCTTCGGCCTGTCGGTGCAGGCGCTGGGCCTGGTCGGCGTGCTGGTCGGCGCGGGCAGCGTGGCCGGTTCGCTGGCCGGCGGGCGGCTCGGCGACCGGGCCCGGGCGGCCGGGCGCACCGGCCTGCCGCTGCTGCCGCTGTGGGGCCTGCTGCTGGCCGCCGGGGTGGCGCTCGCCGCGCAGGGCCCCGGCCTGGCCGTGGCGCTGGCCGGGGTCGCGGTCTGGTTCACCGCGAGCGGC
Source organism: Kitasatospora sp. NPDC059571 (assembly GCF_042735675.1). NCBI lineage: Bacteria > Bacillati > Actinomycetota > Actinomycetes > Kitasatosporales > Streptomycetaceae > Kitasatospora > Kitasatospora sp. NPDC059571. Next base: position 339 of record NZ_JBHWBW010000226.1, on the reverse strand, counting down.
GGGTTCGTGACGGACCAGCAGACGCTGGCCGGCACGGTCGCCCCCGGGCTGCGGGCGACCTCCAGCGCCTGGCTGACCTCCACGATGTACGCGGGCACCGGCCTCGGTGCCTGGGCGGTCGGCACCTTCGCGGACCCGGCGCGCGGTGCGCTGCTGGTCGGCGCCGGGGCGGCGCTGCTCGCGGCGGCCGGTGCGGTGGTGGTCGGCCGGGGCCTGCGCGGCGCGGCCGCCGAGCCGGGCTGAGTCAGCCGGCCGCGCGCCGGGGGCCCGCGGGCGCGGGGGGGCGCGCGCGCGCGCGGGGGGGGGGCCGCTCGGGCCGCGCCGCCCGGGCGCCCGCGG
>NZ_JBHWBW010000225.1:4109-12020 GCF_042735675.1 Kitasatospora sp. NPDC059571 | reverse complement strand
CGGGGCGGGGTGGGGCCCGGGGGTGTTTCCCCCCCCGCGGGGGGGGGGGGGGGCGGGGGGGGGGGGGGGCCCCCCCCGGGGGGGGGGGCGGGGGGGGGCACCGGTGTGCCGCTGGCACGGGGACGGGCGGGTCCGCGCGCCGGTTCAGACCGCGCGGAGCACCACCGCGGCGTTGAAGCCGCGGCGGCCGCGGGCGAGCACCAGCACGGTGCGCAGCGGGAGTTCGCGCGGCTGGTCGACCACCAGGTCGAGGCCGTAGCCGGCCGGGACGTCGGTGGTGCCGGCGGTGGCCGGGAGCACCCCGTCGCGGATCGCCAGCAGCGCGGTGGCCACGTCCAGCGGGCCGCCGCCGGAGTAGAGCCGGCCGGTGAGCGGCTTGGTCGCGGTCACCGGGACCCCGCGCTCGCCGAACAGGCCGGCGAGCACCTGCGCCTCGGCCCGGTCCAGCTCGGGGACGCCGGCCGCGTCGGCGAACACCGCGTCCACCTCGTCCGGACGGATCCCGGCGTCGGCGAGCGCCAGTTCGGCGGCCTTGTCGAGCGCGGCGGGCCGCCCGCTGTCCGGGGCGGGGTCGAAGGTCGAGGCGTAGCCGGCGAGTTCGCCGTAGACGCGCTCGGCGCCGCGCCGCCGGGCGGCCTCCGCCTCCTCCAGGACGAGCAGGGCGCCGCCCTCGCCGGGGACGTAGCCGGACGCGGCCCGGTCGAAGGGCAGGTAGGCCCGCGCCGGGTCGTCGGCGGTGCTGGTCAGCCCGGTGGACAGCTGGGAGACGAAGCCCCACGGGTCGAGTGCGGAGTCGGCGCCGCCGCTGACCACCAGGGCGGTGCCGCGGCGGATCGTGCGGCGGGCGTGGCCGAGCGCGTCCAGGCCGCCGGCCTGCTCGCCGACCAGTGCTGCGCCCGGGCCGCGCATCCCGTGCCGGATCGAGATCTGGCCGGTGTTCACCGCGTAGAACCAGGCGAAGGACTCGTAGACGCTGACGAACTCCGGCCCCTGCGCCCACAGTTTGCGGAACTCCCGGTGGGTGAAGTCGAAGCCGCCGAGCGCGCTGGAGGTGACCACGCCCATGTCGTAGTCGGCCAGGTCGCCGGCCTTCACGCCGGCGTCCTCCAGCGCCCAGGCGGCGGCCACCAGGGCGAGCTGGGTGGACCGGTCGGTCTGCAGCAGCAGCCGGCTGGACAGGTGGTCCTGCGGGACGAAGCCGGTCACCTGCCCGGCCAGCCGGGACGGGAAGCCCGCCGTGTCGAAGCCGGTGAGCTCGGCGATGCCGCTCTGGCCGGCCAGCGCGGCCTTCCAGTACTGCTCGACGCCGAAGCCGTTCGGCGCCGTCACGCCGAGTCCGGTGAACACCGCGCCGGTCATGCCGTCGCTCCCTTCATCTCCTCGGGGCGCCGCAGCACCATCGCGCTCTGGAAGCCGCCGAAGCCGCTGCCCACCGTCAGCACGGTGTCGGTGCGGTGCTCGCGCGCGGTCAGCGGGACGTAGTCGAGGTCGCACTCGGGGTCGGCCTCGTGCAGGTTGGCGGTGGGCGGCACCACGTGGTGGGTGATCGCCAGGGCGCAGGCGGCGATCTCGATGGAGCCGATCGCGCCCAGCGAGTGCCCGACCATGGACTTGATCGAGCTCACCGGCACCCCGTACGCGTGGTCGCCGAGGCTCCGCTTGAAGGCGGTGGTCTCGTGCCGGTCGTTCTGCTTGGTGCCCGAGCCGTGCGCGTTGATGTAGTCCACCGCGGTCGGGTCGAGGCGGGACTCGTCCAGGGCGACCCGGATGGCCTCCGCCATCTCCCGGCCGTCCTTCTTGAGGCCGGTCATGTGGTAGGCGTTGCACCGGGTCGCGTAGCCGGTGACCTCGGCGTAGATCCGGGCGCCGCGGGCCTTCGCCGCCTCGAACTCCTCCAGGACGAAGACGGCGGCGCCCTCGGCGAGGACGAAGCCGTTGCGGGAGTTGTCGAACGGCCGGGAGGCGTGCTCCGGGTCGTCGTTGCGGTTGGTGGTGGCCTTGATGGCGTCGAAGCAGGCCAGCACGATCGGCGAGATCGGGGTGTCGGACGCGCCGGTGACCATCACGTCCGCGGTGCCCTCGCGGATCAGCTGCACGGCGTGGCCGACCGAGTCGAGGCCGGAGGTGCAGCCGTCCGAGACCAGGGTGACCGGGCCCTGGGCGCCGATCTCCCAGGCCACCTCGGCGGCCATCGCACCCGGGCTGAGGTAGTCGAACATGTGCGGCGACAGGTAGGACGGGTCGACCACCCAGTCCCGCCCGCTGTCGGACATCACCAGGTACTCGTTCTCCAGGCTGGTCGCCGCGGCGACCGCGCTGCCCAGGCTGACGCCGTACCGGAAGGGGTCGAGCCGGTCGAACTCCAGGCCGCTGTCCGACACCGCCTCGCGGGTGCAGGCCACGGCGAACTGCGCCGCCCGGTCCATCCGGCGGATCTGCCGGGGCGTCAGGCCCTCGGCGCGGGGGTCGAAGTCGACGGCCGCGGCCACCTGCGAGCGGAACTGGCTCGCGTCGAAGAAGTCGATCCGCCGGGTCGCGGTACGGCCCGCGGTCAGCAGGTCCCAGAACTCCTTCGTCCCGTTGCCGCCCGGGGCGCGCACCCCGATGCCGGTGATCACCACCCGGCGGCTCACCTCGCGCCCCCGGTGCGCCCGGGGCGGACAGGCGCCGCGGCCCCCGCGGCACGGCGCACCCGGCACCGGCCCTCTGTCGAGCAGGACATTGCAGATCGTTCCTTTCGCCTACGTCGGCCCGGCCCCGCAGGCCACGGGCACGGCGTCCCCCGGCAGCGGGGAACGGTTGCGGTCTGGGACCAGCACGGTGCGGCGCGGCACTCGACACCTCCTCGAAGGCCGCTGGTCCCGCCCCGGCGCGAACCGCCCCTTGAACGGCGTCCGTTCGCAATCGCTCGCCCGTCCCCCCCTCGTCCGGCGGGCAATTGGGCGGCGCCCGGTACCGGGACGGGCCGGGCGGCACCCCCGCCCCCGGCGCCCCGGCGGCCGTGCCCGGCCCGGGCGCAGGGCCCGTCCGCGCGCCCGCGGGGCCGTTCGTGCGTGCCCGGACGCCCGGACGGCCAGCCCACCGAGCGCCCGCGCACCCCGCCGCCGTCGACCCCGGCGAATTCCCCGGGGAATGCGCCGCCGACCCGCGCGGACGACGGCCCCGTTACCGAACGGCGAACTTCGCAGGTATTTTCCACCACCCCCGGGAGATGGCCGGAAGGAATTCCGGCGGGCCACCCAAAAGGGATTCCCAAGAACTCCTCAAAGACCGTTCACACCGCGCGACGGCTGTCCGGAATGCGAGACGGAGCATCCATCCGCGGCCCGCGGCGGCTCCCCGGGAGGCGCGCCCGCGGCCTCCGCGCCCCGGCGTGCGCGGAGGCACCGACGGCAGCGCCGATGGTGCGGCCGACCGGTCGGCACACCGCGGGGCCGGACCGGGAGGACGGGTGCGCGCGACCGCTCGCGGGCTGCAATTCGTACGCCGGCCTGCGAAAACGAGCCGCCGGCCGGGCCGCCGGGCATCCCTCGGTAACGGCCCGGACACGCACGCTGGCCCCGCCCGCGCCAGCGACGGGACCTATGCCCACGGAGTGTCAGGAGCACGACGCGGAACCGGCTGGCAGCTTCCTGGGCGCTTCATGAGAATTTCCTGGGCTGGCGTCCGGAACCGCCTATTCCGCGATGCCGGTGTGCAAGGCTGAGCAGCGGACGCCCGAGGACCCCACAGCTTCACGTCCCCGATTCTTCTCCAGCAATACGACCGGCATAACGAGACCGTCACACGGGATGCCGGGGAGCCATTCCAGTCACCGGATGCTGACAGAATGTCGGCGGGGGAGTCACCGGAGCGGCCGGCCACCGCATCGCCATCTGCGGGGCGGCCATCCACCATGACGCACCCGGCCCCGCCGCGCGGGGCCCGGGCCGCGGGGCAGCGCGCTGCCAGGAACAGCAAACGAGGGCGGGGGGACGCCGAGCAGCGGTCCGGCCCCGCCCAGGGGAGGAACCACCATGGGTCGACGGACCCGTAGAGCCGCCGCGCTCGCGGCGGCCGGACTGCTGGCCACCAGCCTGCAGTCGCTCACCGCCCACGCCGCCACACCCACCCGGGTCGACCTCAAGATCCTCGTGGTCGACGACGGAGGCCCCGCCACCGCCGCGATCATCGCGGAACTGGCCGGCCAGGGCACCCCGTACACCGTCGTCAACCTCAACGACGCCAACCGCCCGACCATCAACGCGGCCTTCCTCAGCGACACCGTGAACGGCTCGCCGCGGGCCAAGTTCGAGGGCGTCGTCCTGCCCAACGACAACCCCTTCCCGGCCGGCTCGGCCGAGATGGCGGCGCTCGCCACGTACGAGGCCTCCTACGGGATCCGCCAGGTCGACGCGTACACCTACGCGCAGCCATCGGTCGGCCTGAACTGGGCTCAGAACCCCGGCTACATCGGCTCCCTGGACGGCACCCAGGGCGCCGTCACCACCCAGGGCACCGCAGGCCCGTTCGGCTACCTCAAGGGCAGCGTCCCGTTCGAGCAGCCGGACCCGGCGGTCAGCACCAGCTACGGCTTCCTGGCCACCCCGCTCGCCCAGCAGGCCGCCGGGGCGACCTTCACGCCGCTGGTCGACGCGCCGATCCCGGGCAGCACCGCGCGCGGCTCGCTGGTCGGCCAGTACGACCACGACGGCCGCTCCGAGATGGTCATCACCTTCGTCTACAACCAGTACCAGCAGCAGTACCGGCTGCTGGCGCGCGGCATCGTGGACTGGGTGACCAAGGGCGTCCACCTCGGCTACGACCGCAACTACTTCGAGGTGCAGTCGGACGACCTCTTCATGAGCGACGACCGCTGGGACTCCACCCTCAAGTGCACCCCCGGCGACGTCACCTGCCCGCCCGGCACCCCGGAGACCGCCAACCCGATCCGGATGACCACGGACGACGAGGCGTACGCCAAGCAGTGGCAGACCGACCACGCGTTCACCATCGACTGGGCGTACAACGGCGGTGGCAGCGAGGACTGGAAGTCCGACCACGAGACGACCGGCGACCCGCTGGTCGACAGGTTCGTCGCGGACCAGAGCTCGTTCCGGTTCATCAACCACACCTACGACCACCCGTTCCTGGGCTGCGTCCAGAACGTCTCCGTCGTGCCGTGGCAGTGCACCAAGGACGCGTCCGGCAACACCGTCTGGGTCAGCCAGTCGACGATCTCCAACGCGATCCACGACAACGTCACCTGGGCGGCCCAGAAGGGCCTGCACATCGACCAGACGGAGCTCATCACCGGTGAGCACTCCGGCCTGGTCACCCTGCCGGAGCAGCCCACCGACAACCCGTACCTGGCGCCGGCCCTGAACACCAACGGCGTCAAGTGGATCGCCAGCGACAACTCCCGCGAGAAGAACCAGCGGGCCGTCGGCAACGCGCTCACCGTGCCCCGCTACCCGATGAACGTCTTCTACAACGCCGGCACGGCGCAGGAGGAGACCGACGAGTACAACTGGATCTACACCAGCGCGGCGCAGGGCGGCAGCGGCGTCTGCGAGACCTCCGGCAACTCCACCTGCCTGAGCGCCCCGCTGGACGAGCAGACCGGCTACACCTCGTACATCGTTCCGCTGGAGACCCGGATCGACATGGGCCACGTGCTGGCCAACGACCCGCGGCCGCACTTCGTCCATCAGTCGAACTTCGCCGAGGGCCGGATCGCCTACCCGGTGCTGGAGAGCATCCTCAGCACCTACCGCGGTCTGCACAACGACAACACCCCGCTGGTCAGCCTGAAGCACTCGGACATCGGCGCCGAGCTCCAGCGCCGGGCCGCGTGGAACACCGCGGTGACCTCCGGCCAGGTGACGGCCTACCAGGTCGGCGACACCGTCACGGTCAGCGCGCCCTCCGGCGTGCAGGTCCAGGCGACCATGCCGAACGGCACCGTCCAGCAGCAGCTCATCGGCACCAGCGCGTTCGGCTCCTCCTACGCCGGCTCGCTGTCCGGCTGGGCCTCCCGGGGCCTGGGGCAGAGCGCCGTCACGCTCAAGCTGAACGGCAGCGGCAACAACGGCCTGTCGATCGTCGCGGTCGTGGTCAAGGCCGGCGCCAAGCTCGGCATCACCAAGCCCGCCACGAAGCTCCCGGTGCCCGCCGGCGTGCGGTCCGCCGTTCCGGCCGGCCCCGGCGACACCACCCGCACCAAGGCCGCCGCCCTCGTCCCGGGCACCGGCAAGCCCGTCCCGGGCAAGTCGGCGACCAGGACGCAGAAGACCGGCAAGGCCGGCAGGCCGGGCCACAAGTAGGACGTCTCGACCCGGGGGGGGGGCCCCCCCGGGGCCCGCGCCCCGCCCCCCCCCCGCCGGTGTGACGTGCGGTCAGCGGCGGGTGCGGCGGCCGCGCGGGCGGGTCAGGGTGAAGCGGTCGACGGGGGTGAGGTCGCCGAACGGGCCGGTGACGGCGTAGTAGGTGACCGCGATGGTGGTGTCGTCGCGGCCGTCGCCCGGGTCGACGGTGAAGGCCGCGAAGCCGTAGGAGTGGTCGGCGTCGCGGAACGCCGACCAGGGCGCGTCCTCCAGCACGTACTGCGGCGGGCGCTTGCCGGTGGCCGGGTCGGGGGCGCCGACGCCGGTGATGACGCGGGCCCGGGCGGGGCTGAAGAACAGCTGGTTGGAGGGGGCGGAGGTGCCGCCGCCGCCGATCACCATGTGCACGGTGCCGCGGGTGGTGTCGATGACGTCGGTGCGGGTCGACACCGGGATCGGGGTGCGGGTGTCGGTGGGCTGCTGGCCGCGGATCGGGTGCGAGCGCTCGTAGTGGTGCTCGTGGCCGCAGACCACCAGGTCGACGCCGTAGCGGTCGAACAGCGGCACCCAGCGCTCGCGGATGCCGAGGTCGGCGCCGTTGAACCGGTCGGCGGTGGAGACCACCACCTGGTGCATGCAGACCACGATCCAGTCGATGCCGGGGTCGGCGTCGGCCGCCGCGAGCTCGTGCTCCAGCCAGCGCTCCTGGGCGCCGCCGGAGTAGCCGTGCACGTAGGAGTTGCCGCCGTCCTGGTAGGCGACGTCGTCGTTGTTGAGGCTGATCACCCGGACGGCGCCGGCGGTGAAGGCGTACCAGAGGCCGCGCATCGGCGCGTCGGCGCCGGCCTCGGGGACGGTGAAGTACGCCTGGTAGGCGCCGTAGCCGAGCGGGCCGTTGCCGAGCTCGTTCTCGTGGTTGCCGGCGGCCGGCATCCAGGGGCGGTGGCGGGCCGAGCGGCTGTTGTTCTCGAACCAGTCGGACCAGGTGCGGACCCGGTCGGCGGCCAGGTTGGCGTAGCAGAGGTCGCCGTTGACCAGGTGGAACAGCGGGGCGATCCGCTCGACGCCGGCGGTGGTGTCGCCGGCCGCCGGGCTGCCGAGGTTGTCGTTGACCCAGGTGGTGCCGGAGAGCCGGCCGGTGGTGGGGGTGCCCTGGTCGCCGAAGCTGGTGAAGGTGAAGGCGCCGCGGCCGCGCGGCGCGGTGCGGACGGTGCCGAGTTCGGGGGCGGCGCCGTCGTGCACGGCCGCGTAGACGTGGTCGGTGTCCGGCCGGAGGCCGGTCAGCCGGGCGTGGTGCACCTGCACCTCGGTGCCGGACTTGGCGTCCCGGTAGGTGGTGGTCTCCGCCGGCACGGTGCGGCCGAGGCCGCCGGCCGCGGTGCCCCAGTGCACCCGGGGGCGGGCGACGGAGGCGGTGGTGTGCCAGGAGACCACCACCTCGCGGGAGGCGTCGGAGCCGAACTGCAGGTGGAGTCCGCCGACCCGGGGCGCACCGAGGCGGCCGGGGCGCAACCCCCCGAGCAGGCCCCCCGCGGGGGGAGGGGGGGGGGCGCGCGCGCGCGCGGCGGGGGGGCGCGCCCCGTCGGGGGGGGCCCCGCGCCCCCAC